>NZ_CAXAPN010000025.1:0-107583 GCF_963971015.1 Pseudomonas sp. RA_15y_Pfl2_54 | reverse complement strand
CCTGGCTCGGCGTCATGAGCTGTACGAGCAAGCTCGGGAGAAATGCCCGGAACGCTGGTCTGGCCAGACAAGAAACTGGGAGCCGATGGGCACTGTGATGTTGAACCCGGATCGGCAGCAGCAGACCAAGAAAAGAGCGGCATAGTTAGACGGCGACGCGACAACAACCTTGAAAAACGCCGACAGCTACGCCAGAATCCGCCGGCTTGTGCGCTTTGTACCTGGTCTTTATCGTCTACGTGTCGCTGGCAACCCAGCGACCGGGTTTAGCGACCCGACCAGGTATAAGTGCAACGACGCTCCAGTTTGTCGCAGACGTTTGCGACGACGATATGGTGGCTGTGCGTGGGAGACCTTCGGGTCTGCCGGGTCTTATACCTCTCGGTTCGCTAACCCGCGTACAGCTGCCACCCTTACTTGTTTAGCGACAGGTGTCGGTGGTTCCACCAGGTATAAAAATGGAGCTTCACCGTGATCAAACCCACACCCAACCCGCCCGAAACCGACTCGGTTTCCCCCTACGAATCCCTCGACTCAAAAAAACTCCACGAAGCCGCCGACCGCGCGCTCGACCATTACCTCTGTCCGCCCGGTTCCACGCCGCCGCCACGCAAAACCCGCGGGATGTACGCCGTGACGGCGGACAACAAAAACGAAGAACTGCTGATCGATGCCAGTGAAACACTCGCTTCGGCGCAAACCATCGCGCAGAACGTCGCCAGTCTGTTGCCGGCATCGCAGCGTCGGGCGTTGTTGGGGATTGCGCAGTTGATCATGCTCGGGGAGTTGGCGGTGAATCGGGCGTTGGATAATTTGCAAGTGCCGGGGTGATGCGGGTGCCGGGATCACCTGGTGATTGATCGGGTGTTCATTCTGGCGCCTTCGCGAGCAAGCTCGCTGGGTTTTATGCTGATTGCAGATTTTGTGTAAGACGCTGAAACCGGTGGGAGCCAAGGACAGAGGGGACGGATTCATGTTCGAAAAATAAATCCGTCCCCTCTGTCGCGTTTGCTGTTTTTGGCTCTGCATTTCCTTGAACACGGGGAAATGCAGCTACCGCTAAGGTGGCCCGTTATGCAGTCGCCACGTCTTTTGGTGTAAATGTATCGCGCGCTACATTACCGATGGTGTTGGTCGTGTAGGCATCGAAACTTCCGCCAATCAGACCTCCCAGCAGCGGCACGGCTTTGCCAAGATTGATCACGCCTTTTTCACCAAACTTGGTGAACAGCTTGAAGCCGACCTTTTTGTTTATCTCTATCAAAGTCTTACCGGAAATCGACTTCACGGCGTTCATCGCGAGTTTGTTGCCCACGGCAATACCGATGTCTTTCAGCACTTCTTTGGCGGAGTTGGCTGTGAGACAGGCGAAAACGAGGGTCTTTACCTTGTCATCCTTCACATCGTAACCACCTAGGTGGGCGATGGCAGCGATCATGCGAATTTGTACGAAAAGCACACTTGTGATGTTGGCGGGCAACGCTACGGGCAGTGTAATTAATCCACCCAGGCCGGTAATGAAGCCTGAGGTGGCCGATTTGGTGTTCTGCCAGCGAATCAGGGAGTTAGCTTGATCGTAAGCAGGGCTTTCTTCCTTGGCGTAGCTGGCTGCGAGCTCCTCGGCGGAATCAAGACCGGAGAACCCATTCACAGATCTTTCGTAGGCCCAATCAAGTACCTGCATTATCTTTTCTTGACTTATCAGTTCCATCTTCAGTCTCAGCGTTTGAATGATGGCCTTATGATGCCATGTCTGCCTGGTTATTTGCATCACTCCGCTTTGAACAAATTCCCTCCCAATACCTTCGCCGCCGCGCTGACGGCATAACACCACTTTCTAAATAATCGCCCAGCCCCCCGCGATTAAATGCTGCAGGACAGAGGGGACACCTTTGTGGGCGCGATAAACGCCAACGTTTAAAAGTCAAAGTCAAAGTCAAAAGATCGCAGCTTTCGGCAGCTCCTACAGGGGGCGGCTTAGTAGGGTTTCTAGTCGGGCCAACGGGGGGGCGTCCTGGTTGCGGTCGAAGACCTGGATGCCGACTTTGAGCAATCGGCCGTTTTCGGCTGTTGCTATGGCTTGTTCGCAGCGGAGTAGCAGACTTCCTTGGTCACAGTCCTGCGCCTTTAGTCCTATCGGTAATTGACCTTCCAATTGCAACTCCGCCATCCGACTCTGCGCCGCAATCATCGCCACCGACCGATCCCGCAACACCCCATTGCTCTGCGTCATCAACCCCGCCACGCGCGCAGCCGCTGACATCGCCATGGCAATAATCGCCAGCGCCACCAGCACTTCAATCAGGGTGAACCCCGCTTCTTGCGAACGCGCACGCATAAATGGCCCAAAACCAAAGCACAGCCCTCGACGCTAACCCCCGTCCTTGACGGCTTGACGACGAAAACTCCCGAGGTTTTTCAACATCCCTGACATATCTTCTTGCAACACTGCGCGTCGAATCGAATCAAGCCAAAGGAATGTCGAGATGGATATCGCACCGTGCACACCGCCTGAACAGTCGCCGCGCAAGCCCCGTGGGCAGCAGGGTTTTACCCTGATCGAGATCATGGTGGTGGTGGTGATTTTGGGGATTCTGGCTGCGATGGTGGTGCCCAAGGTGCTCGACCGTCCGGATCAGGCGCGGGCGACGGCGGCGAAGCAGGACATTGGCGGGTTGATGCAGGCCTTGAAGCTGTATCGTCTCGATCACGGCACTTATCCGAGCATGAATCAGGGCTTGAAAGTGCTGGTAGAGCGGCCGGCGGATGCGAAGAACAGCAACTGGCGTTCGTACCTGGAGCGTTTGCCGAATGATCCGTGGGGCCGTCCTTATCAGTACCTCAATCCGGGTGCCAACGGCGAGATCGACATTTTCTCGCTCGGTGCCGACGGTCAGCCGGACGGCGACGGCGTCAATGCCGATATCGGTTCCTGGCAGCTTTAAGGCCGGCCATGAACAGACGTTCGCCTAATGGGGCGAAGCAACAGGGCATGGCGATCATCAGCGCGTTGCTGATTGCCGCCGTGGTGGCGGTGATTGCGGCGGGCATGTTGACGCGCCAGAGCGTTGCCACCCGTGCGCTGGAGGCCGATCAGCAGCGGGTGCAGGGGCGCTGGATGGTGCAGGGCGGCGTGGAGATCAGCCGCCAAATTCTTTGGGATGCCCGCCAGCGCGATCCGTTGACCCGGCTCGATCAGCCGTGGGCACAGCGCTTGGTGGCGCAGGGTTTCGAGGGGCGACTGGAAGACGAACAAGGCAAGTTCAACCTGCGCAATCTGGTGGCCAACGAACGTGTCGATGAGGCGCAGGTGCAGGCGTTTGAGCGTTTGTGCGAGTTGATCGGGGTCAGTGCCGCTTTGAATCAGCGTATCCGTCAGCGGGTGATCGAGTCGTACCCGCGCCTGTTGAATGTGCAGATTGCCGAGAACAACAACGGCTTCGACAGCGGTCGCGCCACATCGCCTAACGCCTCGCGCAAACCACAAAATCCGACGCTGCCGATGCTGCGCAGCATCGATGATTTGCGCAGTGTTGACGGTGTGAATGACGCGGTGATTGGCAAACTGGCGCCGTACCTCACGGTGATTCCCGCGACCACCTGGATTAACGGCAACACCGCCACTGCGCCGGTGCTGGCGGCGTATGTGCCGGGGCTGTCGCTGGCGCGCGCGCAGGCGTTGATCAATGAGCGTGACGCCGGACGCTGGTTCATCAACCGGGGCGACTTCGTTAACCGCTTGCGCATGCCGAATCTGGAAGTCAGCAGCGTCAAGGTCGGCATCACCAGCGACTGGTTTCGCCTGCGCGGTGAAGCGCGACGCGAGCGGCGCCGGGTCAGCCTTGATGCGTTGTTGCATCGTAGCCAGGACCGTTTGCCGCAGGTGATCTGGTCGCGGGTGGGCGTATGACTCAGTTAAGGGTTGCGCTGCCGCCATTGGCGGAACTGGACTTGGACAGCACGCTGAATTGCGCATGGCTGGATCGTCAGGGCCAGGTCAGCCGTGAAGACTGGCTGACGTTGGCGCAGTTGATTCAGCTGCCGAAACTGCCGCCACTGCTGTGTTTTCTGCACCCGGGGGACAGTCTGTTGGCGAGTATCGATCTGCCGCCGCTGCCCGCAAACAAGACCGCAGCGGCGGTGCAGTGCGCGGCGCAGGCGCTGATGCTCGGCGACAGCAGCGAAATGCACATCGCCCACAGTCCGCGTGACGAGGCGGGGCGGGTGCAAATCGCGTGGGCGTCGCGTCAACGCCTGCTGCACCTTGCGCATCTCCTCAAGCATTCCGGCCTGAACCTGCGCGGTCTGTACCCGGCGGTCTACAGCTTGCCGGTGCTGCCGGGCCTTGTCGCGTACGTGCAGGACGGCCATCTGTTGCTGCGCGAAAGTCTGCAATCGGCACGGGTGCAACCGTTGTTTGATGAAGGCGTCGACAACTCGCTGTGGGAGCCGGGCGTTACGCTGCACTGGATCGGCGCTGCGCCGCCACCCGGTGCCGAACTGCCCATGAGCGAAGCCCAGCGCTGGACCGGGCCGGTACCGGGGTGGGGCTTGCACGGCGCGGTGCAACAACAAAGCCATGAACATCGCGGCTGGGGGCGGGCGGTTGGTTTTTGCGCGTTGGCCGTGGCGGTGTGGGTAATCGGTTTGAACCTCTATGCCGCCCGCGAAGCGAGCCAGGGCCAGCAACTCAAGGCACAAATGAGTCAGCGGGTAAAACAGGCTTTCCCGCAGTTACCGGTGATCCTCAATCCGCTGCAACAGGCTCGTCAGCAATTGGCGGCGCGGCGCAAAGGCGCGGCGGATGATCCGGCGCAAACCTTCAATCGCCTGGTGCTGCAGGCCGGCACTGGCATGCCGTTCATGGCCGGCAGCGTCGAGCGTCTGGCCTATGTCGACGGGACGTTGCAATTGACTCTGCTGACCGACGCTCGCCGCAGCGGCAATGACAAGGATTGGCAAAGCGCCCTGGCCCAGGCCGGGACCAGCGTGACAGCCGACGACGAGGGCTGGACGTTGCGCCCGGCCGCTGAAGCCAGCACCCATGAAACCGAAGACAACAGCAGCGAGGCAGACGATGAATAAGGCTGCGTTTGTGGTGTACCGCGCCCGCTGGCAGGGCTTCAATCGTCAGTTGCAGGCGCGTTGGCAGCCGTTGGCGTTGCGCGAGAAACGTATGGTCGCGGGGATGGCCATCGCGCTGTTCGGGTTGCTGGTCTGGGTGGCGCTGATCCAGCCACCGCTGAAGAAAATCGCCTATTGGCAAGCCGAAACGCCAAAACTGCGCGCCCAGACCGAGGCGCTGCAAGTGCTGCTGCGCGAGGTCAACGTGCGCCCGGACGGGCAAAGCGTCGGCCAGTCACTGGAGCAAACCCTGCAGGCCAGTGGTCTGGCCGGACACTACCAATTACACGCCGCAGGCGCCGGTTCATGGCAACTGACCTTCGACGCCGCACCGGCCGACGCGGTGCTCGACTGGCTGCTGAGCCAGCCGTCGCAACGTTCTCTGCAAGTGGTCGAGGCCCGTTTGCAACGCACCGACAACACCTCGACCGAGGTTACTGCCGGCACTCTGTCAGGCACCGTTCGCATGGATCAGGCGCTGGGCGCTAAGGAAGCTTCATGAAGGGGTCAGGATCCAAACCGGCACGCATGGCATTGCCGATGCTGCTGATGGCATTGAGCGCGTGCAGCAACACCTCTACACCGCCAAATCCGCCGCCGTTGCTGGTCGACAGCGAACTCGGCCGGCCGTTGGCCAACACTCAGCGCAGCGGTGATGCGGTGCTTGATCGCGAGCGGGCTCAGGCGCAAGTCAGGCCCGCGCCCAAGCAATTGCACAACATCACCCAGCGCGCTCGTGGTAGCGCCGCCTCACGGGGCAGCGCCGTGCCGAGCAATCCGCTGGGTGATCAACCGGTGACGCTGAATTTTGTCGAGGCCGATATTCAGGCGGTGGTGCGCGCCTTGTCACGTTCGACCGGTCAGCAGTTTCTGGTCGATCCGCGGGTCAAGGGCACTCTGACGCTGGTTTCGCAAGGGCAGGTGCCGGCGCACCAGGCCTACGACATGCTGCTGTCGGCTCTGCGCATGCAAGGCTTTGCCGTGGTCGATGTCGGCGGGGTCGCCCACGTCGTGCCTGAGGCCGATGCCAAACTGCTCGGCGGGCCGATCTACAGCGCCGACAAGCCTGCCGGCAACGGCATGCTCACCCGCACGTTTCGACTGCAATACGAGAACGCGGTGAACCTGATTCCGGTGTTGCGGCCGATTGTCTCGCCGAATAATCCGATCAACGCCTATCCCGGCAACAACACCGTGGTCATCACCGATTACGCCGACAACCTGACCCGCGTCGCGCAGTTGATCGCCAGTATCGACACGCCAAGCGCCATCGACACCGACGTGGTACAGATCCAGAACGGCATCGCTGCTGACATCGCGCCGATGGTCGCTGATTTACTCGACACGCCGGGCAATGATCCGACGCAGAAAATCGCGGTGATTGGCGATCCGCGTTCGAACACCATCATCATTCGCGCCGGCAGTCCGGAGCGCACGGAACTGGCGCGTAATCTGATCTACAAACTGGATAACGCGCAGAGCAATCCGAGCAATCTGCATGTGGTGTATCTGCGCAATGCGCAGGCGTCGAAACTGGCACAGGCGTTACGTGGTTTGCTCACTGGCGAAAGCGACAGCGGCACCAGTGACAGCGCGCGTTCGGTGCTCAGTGCCATGGGCAGCAGCGGCAGTAATGGTGGCTCGAGCGCTCAGAGTGGTACGCAAACCAGCGGCACTACTTCGACCACTTCCAGCAACGGTAGCACTGGCGGCAGTTATGCCCAGGGCAGCAGCGCCACCAGCGGCAGCGCCCAAAGCACCGAACAGAACGTTGCGTTCAGCGCGGGTGGCGTGACGATTCAGGCGGACGCGACCACTAACACCTTGCTGATTTCGGCGCCGGAGCCGCTCTACCGCAACCTGCGCGAAGTCATTGATCTGCTCGACCAGCGCCGCGCGCAAGTGGTGATCGAAAGCCTGATCGTTGAAGTCGGCGAGGACGATGCCAGTGAGTTCGGCGTGCAGTGGCAGACTGGCAACCTGGGCGGCAATGGCGTGATCGGCGGGGCGAATCTCGGTGGTTCCGGGATCAACCTTAGCGGCAAGACCAGCCTTGACGTGTTGCCGCAAGGCTTGAACCTCGGTTACGTCAACGGCACCGTCGACATCCCCGGCATCGGCAAGATTCTCGATCTGAAAGTGTTGGCGCGAGCGCTGAAGAGCAAGGGCGGTACCAACGTGCTGTCGACACCGAACCTGCTGACGCTGGACAACGAAGCGGCGAGCATTTTCGTCGGCCAGACCATCCCGTTTGTCAGCGGCAGCTACGTCACCGGCGGCGGGGGCACCAGCAACAACCCGTTCCAGACCGTGACGCGTGAAGAAGTGGGGTTGAAACTCAACGTGCGCCCGCAGATTTCCGAGGGCGGTACGGTCAAACTCGACATCTATCAGGAAGTCAGCAGCATTGACGAGCGCGCGTCCAACAGCGCGAGAGCGGCGGGCATTGTCACCAACAAACGTGCGATCGACACCAGCATCCTGCTCGATGACGGACAGATCATGGTGCTCGGCGGCTTGCTGCAGGATGGCTACAGCCAGAGCAATGACGCGGTGCCGTGGCTGTCGACCATCCCCGGAATTGGCGCGCTGTTTCGCAACGAGCGCCGGGCGATCAGCAAGACCAACCTGATGGTGTTCCTGCGCCCGTACATCATTCGCGACAGCGAAGCGGGACGCAGCATCACACTGAACCGTTATGACTTCATGCGCCGCGCACAGGGCGGTTTGCAACCGGAGCGCAGTTGGGCGATGCCGGACATGCAGGCGCCGCAATTACCCACGGCGGCGCAAGGCGTTCCGGTGAGCAGGCCGACGTCGGGGCCGCGCGCCACGATTAAAGCAGTGCCTTTGCAATGAGCGTCTTGCCTTACGCCTGGGCCAAGGCTCAACGCATTCTGTTGTGTGACGGCGTGCTGACGGTGTGCCCGTCAACGCCCGGCTGGTCGATCAGCGAGGTGCGACGCCAGTTCGGCGCGGCAAAAGTTGCGCGGGTGCGCGATGACGAACTCGACGGTTTGCTCGCCGCCGCCTACGCCGACACGGGCAGCGCCGCGGCGGTGGTCGGCGCTGCTGAAAACGAAGTCGACCTTGATCGTCTGATGCAGGACATGCCGGAAATCACCGACCTGCTGGACACCCAGGACGGCGCGCCGGTGATCCGCATGATCAACGCGCTGCTC
Source organism: Pseudomonas sp. RA_15y_Pfl2_54 (assembly GCF_963971015.1). NCBI lineage: Bacteria > Pseudomonadati > Pseudomonadota > Gammaproteobacteria > Pseudomonadales > Pseudomonadaceae > Pseudomonas > Pseudomonas sp. RA_15y_Pfl2_54. The sequence goes on along the minus strand of NZ_CAXAPN010000025.1, from coordinate 99,277 downwards.
ACCCAGGCCGCTCGCGATGAGGCCAGCGATATTCACATCGAACCGTTCGAAACCCATTCGGTGGTGCGCTATCGGGTCGACGGCACCCTGCGTGACGTGGTCTCGCCGCGCAAGGCGTTGCACGGTGCATTGGTGTCGCGGATCAAGATCATGGCCCAGCTCGACATCGCCGAAAAACGCCTGCCGCAGGACGGTCGTATCGCGCTGCGCGTGGCCGGGCGACCGATCGACATTCGCGTTTCAACGGTGCCCACCGGCCATGGCGAACGCGTGGTGATGCGTTTGCTCGACAAACAGGCCGGGCGTCTGCATCTGGAAACCCTCGGCATGGACGCGCAGGTGCTGGCCAAACTCGACCACCTGATCCGCCAGCCCCACGGCATCGTCCTGGTCACCGGCCCCACCGGCAGTGGCAAGACCACCAGCCTTTACGCGGCGCTGGCGCGACTCGATGCCAGCACCAGCAACATCCTCACCGTCGAAGACCCGGTGGAATACGACCTGCCGGGGATCAGCCAGATCCAGGTCAACGCCAAGATCGACATGACCTTCGCCCTCGCGCTGCGGGCAATTCTGCGCCAGGACCCGGACATCATCATGATCGGCGAGATCCGCGATCTGGAAACCGCGCAAATCGCTGTACAGGCTTCGCTGACCGGTCACCTGGTGTTGGCGACATTGCACACCAACGACGCGGTGTCGGCGGTCAACCGCTTGATCGACATGGGCGTCGAGCCGTTTCTGCTGGCCTCGTCGATGCTCGGCGTGCTGGCGCAGCGCTTGGTGCGGCGCCTGTGCAATCAGTGCAAACAGGAAGACCCGGCAGCCCCCGGCACCTGGCGCCCCATCGGTTGCCCGGCGTGTAATCAAACCGGCTACAGCGGCCGCACCGGCATTCACGAATTGTTCTGCATCGACGACGACATTCGCACCTTGATTCACCAAGGGGCAGGGGAGCAAGCCTTGCGCGCTTCGGCAGCCAAGGCCGGCATGTTCAGCTTGCGCGAGGACGGTGAGCGCTGGATTCGCAGCGGTGCCACCGCCCCCGAAGAAATCCTGCGTGTGACACGGGACGCCTGATGAATCGCTATCGTTTTGAAGCCGCCGACGCCAGCGGCAAAATCGAATCCGGGCACCTGGAAGCGGACAGTCAAACCGCCGCGTTCAGTGCCTTGCGTGGGCGCGGCTTGACCGCGTTGTCGGTGCAAAAGGAAAGCAACGTCGCCCATCAGGGCGGTGGTGGATTGTTCAGTGCCAAGCTCTCGGACAACGACCTGGCCTGGGCCACCCGGCAACTGGCGAGCCTGCTCGGCGCCAGTTTGCCGCTGGAAGCGGCGTTGAGTGCCACGGTCGAGCAGGCCGAGAAAAAGCACATCGCCCACACCCTCAGCGCGGTGCGCGCCGACGTGCGCAGTGGCATGCGTCTGGCCGAATCGCTGGCGTCGCGACCACGGGATTTTCCCGAGATCTACCGGGCGCTGATCGCGGCGGGGGAGGAGTCCGGTGATCTGGCGCAGGTCATGGAGCGGCTCGCGGATTACATCGAGGAGCGCAACAATTTGCGGGGCAAGATTCTCACCGCGTTTATCTATCCGGGCGTGGTCGGGCTGGTGTCGATCGGCATTGTGATTTTCCTGCTCAGTTATGTGGTGCCGCAGGTGGTCAGTGCGTTTTCTCAGGCGCGACAGGATCTGCCGGGTTTAACCCTGGCGATGCTTAACGCGAGTGATTTCATCCGCAGTTGGGGCTGGCTGTGCGCGGGGATCATGGCCGCAAGCTTCTGGAGCTGGCGCCTGTATCTGCGCAACCCGGCGGCGCGTTTGAGTTGGCATCATCGGGTGCTGAAACTGCCGCTGATCGGGCGCTTCATCCTCGGCCTGAACACCGCCCGATTCGCCTCGACCCTGGCGATTCTCGGCGGCGCCGGGGTACCGCTGCTGCGCGCACTGGAAGCGGCGCGGCAGACCTTGTCCAACGACCGCTTGAGCCTGAGTGTCAGCGACGCCACGGCCAAGGTGCGCGAGGGCGTGAACCTCGCGGCGGCGTTGCGGGTGGAGAACGTGTTTCCGCCAGTGCTGATTCACCTGATCGCCAGCGGCGAGAAAACCGGTTCGCTGCCACCGATGCTCGAACGGGCGGCGCTGACCCTGTCCCGGGATATCGAGCGGCGGGCGATGGGCATGACCGCGCTGCTTGAGCCCTTGATGATTGTGGTGATGGGCGCGGTGGTGCTGGTGATTGTGATGGCAGTGTTGTTGCCGATCATTGAGATCAATCAGTTGGTGCAGTAGCGGGTTTTGATGGTGTCTGATCGGGCCTCTTCGCGAGCAAGCCCGCTCCCACAGGAGGAACGCATTTCAACTGTGGGAGCGGGCTTGCTCGCGAAGAGGCCAGTCAGGGCAATAAATAATCCAGATTTTTTCCCAGGACTTCAGCATCACCCGACCGTTGACTCAACCATCCTCGGGTTCTCCTTTCTGTCATCTGCAACGACCCGTCAACGGCTCCAGCCCGATTCAGCCAAAACCCTGATCCAGACACCCCGCCAGCCACTGCAAACACCCGAGAAAATCGCGCAAAAATCACCGCGCACCTCCCGAGGTTTTTTCCTTTATCTGTCACCGGAACCTGCGAATTTCTCAGTGCGACTTAACCCGGGCCAACGCCTGCGAGGGCCAGGTGAGTCTTTCAAGTGTCATGCAGCCCCCTGAAAACCTGTGTTCACACCCTAGTTGAAAAGGAGATTCTTCATGTTCAAGCGCACTCTGATCGCCGCTTCCCTGACCGTCGCCGCTCTGGCCTCCGCTCAAGCCATGGCCGTTACCGGTGGTGGCGCAACTCTGCCAGCCGCTCTGTACAAAGGTTCTGCCGACAGCATCCTGCCAGCCAACTTCAGTTACGCCGCCATCGGTAGCGGCGGTGGCAAGACGGCTTTCCTGACCAACAACCCAGCCGGTTTCGGCACCACCGGCACTGTGCACTTCGCCGGTAGCGACTCGATTCTCAGCGCTTCGGAAATCAACACCTACAACACCAACTTCGGTGCTTCGTACGGCCCGCTGATCCAACTGCCATCGGTTGCCACTTCGGTTGTCATTCCGTACAAAAAAGCCGGCCAGACTGCTCTGAACCTGACCAGTGCTCAGCTGTGCGATGCTTTCTCTGGCGCAAAAACCACTTGGGGCGCGCTGCTGGGTACTTCCGACTCCACCAAGATCCGCATTGTTTATCGCAACGTCTCCAGCGGCACTTCGGAAATCCTGACCCGCCACCTGACTTCGGTCTGCCCGGCTCAGTTCACCACCAGCACCACCTTCACCAACGCTCGTCTGCCAGCCGGTTCGACCCTGCCTTCGAACTGGGTCGGCGTCGCCAGCACTTCTGAAGTCGCCACTGCCGTGAACGCGGTTGACGGTTCCATCGGTTATGTCGGCCCGGACGGCGTTGATGCGACCAGCAACGCGGTCGTTGCTCGTGTGAACGGTGTTCAGCCGACTTCGGCTAACGTCAACCTGGCACTGGCCGCTGTTGCTGCTCCGTCTACCGCTACTCAGGCTGCCAACCCAGCCAACTGGTCGCCCGTGGTACCTAACCCTGCCGTGGGTTACAAACTGGCTGCCTACACCAACTTCATCTTCGGCCAGTGCTACAAGGATGCAGCGGTGGCCGCTGACGTCAAAGCCTTCCTGACCACTCACTACAGCAACCCGGGTAACAACACCGCGACTCAGGCTCACAAATTCGTCGCTGTGCCTAACGCCTGGAAAACCGCTGTAACCGCCAACTTCATCACCAACACGTCGGGCTACAACCTGGACATCAACAACGCCAGCGTCTGCAACGCTATCGGTCGTCCTTTGTAAGCTCAAGCTGGCGTAATCGAAATGGCGGCAACCTTCGGGTTGCCGCCATTTTTTTGCTCGAATACACCCCGAACATGAAGTTTGTGTGACATCCGTTCGGTCGTGACTCTCGCCAACGGCCTATGTCGTAACAGCAGGTTTTTGCACGCCTGCGGCCTTGCGTGGCAACCCAAGTGTGGCAATCAAAAAGGATCTCGTAGTGATGCTCGCTCGCCCATCCCGTCGTCGTACCAACGTTCAGTCCTTCAAGCGTGATGCCGTGGACCCGGCGCTGTGGCTGCTCAAGCCGTTGGCGCAAGCGGTGGCGTTGTGTCTGGTGGCGGGCAGCGCGCACGCGCAGACGGCCTTCAGTTCGAGCTGGTTCGCTGCCAAGGGCGCCGCGCAGCAAGCCGCGGCAGCGCGGCCGAGCGTCGGTGGTTTGCCGGGGATGACGCCGCCATTGGCTCAGCAACAGAGGGCCAATCAGCAGTTGCAGCGGTCGATCCAGACCTTGAACAACACCGTTGCCGCGATTGCAGCACAGCAAGCGGCGCAGGCGGCCGGGCGCGCAACGGCGCTGGGTTCGGTGCAGTTTGTCCCGGACGGTCTGGGCGAGGGCGGTTTGAAGGTCGATAACAGCCTTGCGCAAGGTTGGCAGAACGCCAAGGGGCCGCAACAGACCCTGGCCGACGGCAAGACCACGGTGAAGATCGAGCAGACCGCCGACAAGGCGATTCTCAACTGGGAAACTTTCAACGTCGGTCGTAACACCTCGGTCGAGTTCGCCCAACAAGCGAACTGGGCAGTGCTCAACCGCGTCAATGATCCTAACGCACGCGCCAGCCAGATCCAGGGTCAGATCAAGGGTGACGGCACGGTGATGCTGATCAACCGCAACGGCATCGTCTTCAGTGGCAGCAGCCAGGTCAACGTGCGCAACCTGGTGGCGGCGGCAGCGAATATCACCGATATCCAGTTCCGTGATCGTGGCCTGTACTTCGACAGCACCGGCACAGCGCCGACCTTCACTGATGCCGCCGGCAAGGTGCTGGTGGAGCGCGGCGCCTCCATCGCGACGCATAAACCTGTGGCCTCCACCGATGCCGGGGGGTACGCGTTACTGCTCGGCAACGAAGTGCAGAACGACGGCAGCATTAGCACCATCAAGGGCCAGACGGTATTAGCGGCCGGTGACCGTTTCTACATCCGTAAAGGTTCGGGCACCGAAGGCAATGCGCTGTCCACCACCTTCGGTAACGAAGTCATTCCGGGCTTCAAGGCCGGGGCTGTGGCGGGCAAAGTCACTAACAATGGGTTGATTCAATCCGCCACCGGCGACATCACCCTGACCGGTCATGAAGTGGTGCAGAACGGCGTGTTGCTCGCCAGCACTTCAGTGGCGACACGCGGCACGATTCACCTGACGAACCCGATCACCGACACCAGCGGTAGCGTCACGCTGGGGCAGGGCAGTGCCACGGCGATCATGCTCGACAGCAGTGAACTCACGGCCCTCGACAGTCAGCGCGACGCGGCCCTGACCGCCGTCAGCGCCAACAACCGGATTCGTGGCGATCAGTCGCGCATCGAAATCCAGAGTGGCGCCAGCGTCGAGTTCCAGAACGGCTCGATCACCCTGGCCACTGGTGGTCAGGTTGCGGTCAATGCCCAGCGCCGCAGTCTGGTGCGTGACGGCGCGATGATCGATGTGTCCGGTGCTCTTGGCGTCAAAGTGGCGATGGAAAACAACAACATCAAGATCAATGTGCAGGGCAACGAGCAGCGCGATGCCTCGGTCAACCGTGAGAAAGGTGCGCTCAACAGCAATGACATCTGGGTCGATGTGCGCGAGCTGGTCTACGTGCCGGCCGGCACCAACGGCTATGCCACGGATCGTTGGTACACGGCGGGCGGTTTGCTTGAAGTCGGCGGCTACTTAGGCACTCAGGGCCACCGCGTTGGCGAGTGGATGGCGCAGGGCGGCACGGTGAGTTTTGCCGGCAACGATGTGGTCACTGAAAAGGGCTCGCTGATCAACCTGTCCGGCGGCACCCTGGATGTGCAGAGCGGGCAGATCCGCCAGAGCTGGTTGCGTGGCGCGGATGGGCGCTTGTATGAAGTTTCCCGTGCTCCGGGGGATCTGCTCTATACCGGGCTGTACAAAGGTTATGAAGACAACAGCGAGCGCTGGGGCCAGACGAGCTACTTCTACAATCCGCTGATTGCGCCGCGCGCACGTTTCGAGTCGGGGTACACCGTGGGGCGTGGTGCCGGGCAACTGGTGATCGCCACCGCCAACGCCGTGCTCGAGGGGCAGATGATTGGCCAGGTGTATCAGGGCGAGCGGCAGAATCAGGCGCCGAAACCGTTGCTTGATGGCTACGAACAAAGCCAGACGGCGCTGGCACGTCGTGCGCAATTGATTGTCGGCAGTTATGACCCGGCGTATGTGGCGGCGGCGAGTGGATTGCTCTACACGCTCAATCCGTTGCTGGATCAGGTGCAGATTGGCGGCGAGCGTCCGGTGGCCGGCAGTGATCTGGATCTGGCCGGCGCGGTATCCGATTCGCGCAAGGGCAAGCTGTTTCTGGATAACGGTCAACTCAATGGTTTTCGCCTCGGCGCGCTCAAGGTTTCGGCCAAGGATCAAGTCGCCGTGGATGGCGCGCTCGCGGTCGATGCCGGTGGCGACATCACCCTGTATGCCCCGGATGTGCAAATGGGCGCCGACCTGACGGCTCGCGGTGGCAGTGTGCGGCTGGGTAACGTGCTCAATCAGTTCAACGGCTCGACAACCACCGACACGCAACTCACGGCGAAACCCGGCAACGCGGCACAGGTAGTGGTTGCCGAAGGCGTGCGACTGGATACTCGCGGTGTGTGGAGCAACCTGCGCACCAATCCGGATGATGGCGCGAGCCTGGCGTATCTCAACGGGGGGCTGGTGTCGATTCGCAGCAGTGGCGATATCGATATCGACGCCGGCAGTCTGCTCGATGTGTCTTCTGGCGGCGCGCTGCTCGCCAACGGCAAGACCCGGGGCGGCAAGGGCGGTGATTTGACGCTGGAATCCAGCGCCATTAGCGCACCGGGCCAATCGCATTTGAACCTTGCTGGCGAAGTGCGTGGCTACGGTGTGACGGGCGGCGGCACCCTGACCGTGCAGGCTAACAAGCTACTCATCGGGCAGGCTGACAAGGTGCTGGCCGACAACACCCTGCAGTTGTCCGCCGACCTGTTCAACAAGGGCTTCAGCGCTTACAACCTGATCGGTCTGAGCGGGCTCGACGTTGCCGAAGACACGGCGATTGACGTGAGCATGCCGGTGTACCGCTTTGCCGAAGCCGCGCCGGATCAGGTCAGCGGTGTTGATCCGCAATCGGCACTGGAACTGTGGACGCCAATGCTCTTCCAGGAAAACCCGATCAAGGGAGTGCTGACCCAACGTGCCGGAGCCAGCCTGACATTGCAGGGCGGGGCCAGTCTGGTCGGTCTGATCGACGCGGCCAACAGTGCGTTGACGCTTGGCCGTGGTTCGCGCGTCAGCGTCGATCCGGGGCAGAGCATCAAGCTGCGCGGTGCCGGGCAGATCACGGTTGAAGGTGAGCTCAATGCCTGGGGCGGCACGGTTGATATCCGCCAGCAACAGTTCGGCTCGATCAAACCGGATACGTCGATTCAATTGGCCGATCCGACTGCGCATAACCGTTCTATCTGGATCGGCGAGCAGGCGGTGCTGGATGTCGCTGGACGCGCCAACACCGCGCTCGATGCCTTGGGTCGAACCTACGGGCAGGTCGGCAAGGGTGGCAGCATCATCATCGGCGGTGAAATCGATTCGAAACGCGCGACTGCCACGGCTGCCGACGCCTACGTGATTGTGCGTCCGGGCGCGCGGCTTGATGCCTCTGGCACCGAGGCGATTCTGGATGTCGCCGGTCAGGGGCCAACCCGCGTTGCGACAGATGGCGGTCGCGTCAGCCTGGGTTCCTACAACGGCCTGTTCATTGATGGTCACTTGCGTGCGGCGGCGGGCGGTGTCGGCGCTGCCGGCGGTCGTCTGGACATCGCCCTTGAGACGCCGCTTTACGCTGACTCGGCAAGCAATGCGGTGCGGGCGCCGAGGGAGATCATCATCGGCCAAGGCGCAGGTGAGGAATCGCTGGCCGTCAATCTGCGACCGGGCCAGGGCGCCGAAGGCTTGCGCTATGGCCAGGCTCGTCTGAGTGCCGACGGCTTGATGGCGGGCGGTTTCGATAACCTGGGGCTGTTGAGCAACGGCCTGCTGTCGTTTGACGGCGACGTCAATCTGCACATGAACCAGAGCCTCAATCTGTACGCCGCAGCGTTGTCGCTGGCCGAAACGTCCAGGGAAACGACACGTGTCGACTTGAGCGCTCCGTACTTGCGTTTGTCCGGTGTGGGCAGCTACTTCGCGGGCGTTAACAGGATCCGGCCGCGGTTGACCAATAACCCGACGGCTCAACTGTCGGACGCGACATTCAATGCGTCGGCAGACTTGCTGGACGTGGGTAATGGCCTTTCCGTCGGCACGCAGGGTTCGATTCTGCAACTCAATGCCCCGGCTGTTGAGTACAGCCGCCGGGCGTTCGGTGTGGTGTCACTTGACAGCCGTGGCGACCTGCGTTTCCTCGCGCCAAACGATGGTGCCGAGAAAACCCGGCTGTGGACGCCGGGTGACTTGAATCTTGGTGCTGCGCAGATCTATCCGGGCACTGGCGTCCAGGCTGAAGTGCGGGTCGGTTATCAGGGCGCCGTTGCGGAATCCGACCACACCCTGCGCATCAGCGGCCACGGCGCGGCGCCCGCTGAGGTGCCGTACTCGGTTTTCGGCAATCTGAGCTTTTCCGCTGCGTACATCGAGCAGGGCGGTGTTGTGCGGGCACCGTTGGGCAAGATTGTCCTGGGCGACGATTTGCTGACTACCAGCCACGAGGTACGCCTGCTTTCTGGCAGTACAACGTCGGTGAGCGGTGCCGGTCTGGTCATGCCCTACGGCGGCACTACCGACGGCATCGATTATCTCTACAACGGCAAATCCGTGGTGTTGAACGGCATCACTGGCGAAAAAAACGGTGTGGCAATCGGTGGGCAATACGTTGATGTGCAGAGCGGTGCCCTGATTGATCTGTCCGGTGGTGGCGATCTTCGCGGCGCTGGTTTCATCTCCGGGCGCGGCGGTTCTACCGATGCGCGTTTCAATCCGCTGGTGCGCAATGCCACCGACGGCACTTTCAGCTTGCCGGGGCTGACGAGCAACCCGGTCTATGCCATCGTTCCGGGCAATCAGAGCCGCTATGCGCCAGTGCTGGCGGAAGCGGGCGCGGTCGATCCGCGCGTGGGCCAGCAAATCACCATTGGCGCCGGTGTCCCGGGGTTGGCGGCGGGAACTTACACGCTGTTGCCATCCACCTTTGCCTTGTTGCCGGGGGCGTTCCGGGTCGAAGTCAACGGTCAGGCAACACCGACTGCGACGACGGCGGCGCTGCAACTGCGCAATGGTTCGTGGACCAGCAGCGGGCAGATGTCGATTGCCAATACCGGCCTGCGCGACAGCCTGGCCAGTCAGGTCATCCTGACGTCGGCGGACGTGCTGCGCCGTTACTCGCAGTACAACGAAACCGGGCTTACCCCATTCATCCGCAATGATGCCGCCAGGCGCGGGCTGCCCCGTGCATTGGCGCCTATGGACGGCAAGACCCTGGATCTGCGTTTGAGTACCGGTGGTCAGCAAGACATTGCTTTGCAGTTCAACGGGCGCGCGCTGTTCAACCCCGCCGAGGGTGGGTTGACCGGGACGGCGGTGGTGCGCGGTGGTTATGCCGGCAGTGACCTGGAAATCCTCGGAACCGGGCAGGCGCCGACCGCGCACGTCGCTGGTGTGTCGTTGTATGCCGACACGCTGAATAACCTCAACGCCGGGCGTTTGACCCTCGGTGCAATGCCGGACGTTGTGTACAACACGTCAGGCAATATCATCAGCTTCCTCGGCACCACCGCCAATATCGTGTTGCGTGAGGGGGCCGTCCTTTCTGCGCCGGAAGTCTTGCTGCGCACCACCTTGACCACTGGCGGTATTACGGTCGAGGCGGGTGCCGGGATCAACACGCTCGGTCGCGGCAACGTACCTTACGATTCAACGGCGGGCTTCATATATCAGCCGGGGGCATCAAGCCTGTTGCTCGTGTCGAACGGCTGGACCCACGTGCTGGCGCCACAAGCGGGCTCAAATCTGAGTGGTGCCGGCAGTATCCGAATTGGCACCTGTGCGGCTGATTCATGCAGTAATCCGGCGCTGCTTTATTCGAACGGCAGCATCACCGCTGCCACGGATAACCAGTTTGAGCTCGGTGAAGCCGTGCGCTTCGGCACGCGTCATCTGGCGTTGTCGGTCGGTTCGGTGAATGCCGGCAGTGCCGAGGCGCTGGCGGCGGCAGGCAATCGCGTACCGGCAGGTTTGACCCTCAACCAGAATGTGCTTGATCGACTGTTGCGCGGCGATACCCAATTTGGCGCTCCGGCACTGGAAACCTTGAGCCTGACTACCCGCGATGCTTTCAATTTCTACGGCAGTGTAAGCCTCGATACGCTTGATCCGCAGACCGGCCAAAGCAAACTGCAGAACCTGGTGCTCATCACTCCGGCGATCTACGGTCTGGGCGATGCCAACGATGTGGCGACCATCCGCACCGCCAACCTGGTCTGGAACGGCGCCACCCAAACACCCGGCAGCGTCATCACTGGCGGCGCCGGCACGGGCAGCGGCACGCTGGATATCCAGGCGCAACGCATCGAACTGGGTTACGGCCCGATGCCACAGCCCAGCGGCCTGGATCAGAACAATCGTCTGGCGCTGGGTTTTGCCAACGTCAACCTGACGGCCAGCGAACGCATCACCGCCAACCACAAGGGCAGTCTGGCGGTGTATCAGGAGCAGGGCGCTTACGACCCGGTCAAGGGCTACAGCTACAGCGGCGGCAATCTGAACCTGCGCACGCCGCTGCTCACCGGTGAAGCAGCATCGGTCAGTTTGCTCAAGGCCGGCAACAGCCTGACGCTCAGCAGTGGCGGGGCTTATGGGATGGCGGATGCCTTGGGTGCGGAACTCAACCTTGAGGCTCGCAACATCGTTCTCGATAGCCGTATCGCCTTGGCCAGCGGCAAACTGACCGTGAAGTCCGAAGATGATTTAAGCCTTGGCAACGCCGCCGTGCTGGATCTGACCGGGCGTACCTTGCCGTTCAACGATGTCAGCAAGTACAGCTGGGGCGGTGACATATCGCTGTACAGCGCCAACGGCAATATTCGTCAGGCGGCGGGCTCGCGAATCGATCTGTCGGCGAAGAACAACCAGGCCGGCAATCTCAGCGTCGTCGCGTTGGCCGAGGCGGCCGGTATGGTCGATCTGCAAGGCGAGATCCTTGGTGGCAGCAGCGGTTACTACGACGCCGGGGGCACGTTGGTGCCGTACAAGGCCGGCGGCGTTGACATTCGCGCGCAGCGTCTGGGGGGGGATGCCACTGAACAGTTCGCCGCGCTCAACCAGCGTTTGAATGCCGGGCAGGTCTTCGGCAGCCGCAGCTTGCAGCTCAAGCAAGGCAACCTGCTCATCGGCGACGGCCTCAAGGCTGGCGAGGTCAATGTCTCGGTGGACAATGGCAGTCTGACGGTGGCCGGTCTGATCGACGCCAGCGGCGAGCGTGTCGGCAGTATTCGTCTGTCGGCGAAAAACGCTCTGACCCTGACCGGCAATAGCGTGCTCGATGCCCATGGTCGTGTGCTGCGGGTCGACAGCTACGGCAAGATCATCGATGCGCCGAACCGGGCGACGGTCGAGCTCAATTCCGGTGATGGTCTGCTCACCCTGGCTTCTGGTGCGCGGATCGATCTGCGTCACGGCACTGATGTGGTACCAGGCATTCTCGCGGGGCAAAACGATGGAATGCTGCGTGGCACGCTGGAGCTGAACGCGCCGCGGCTGGGCAGCAATGACATCGCCATTGATGCCAGTGGTGCGTTGACCATTCAGGGCGCACGTTCCATCGGTCTCAATGGCGTGCGTCGCTACACCGATGCTCGCGATGGCACCGATCAGGCCGTCACTGGCCGCCCGTATCAAGTGATCGATCAGGCCATGCTCGATCGCATTCACGGTGACAGCAACAACTTCATCAACGCCGCTCTGGGCAACAATGATCTGTTGCAACGCAAACTCGCCGGGCTGAACAACGCCACCTATGCCGATGCGTTCCATCTGCGCCCGGGCGTAGAGATTGCCAGCAAGACTGCCGACGGCGACCTGGTGGTGGAGGGTGATCTGGACTTGTCTGGCTATCGCTACGCGAGCCTCAATCCGCATACGCGACTGGACCCGTCGGTTTACGGCTCGGGTGAGGCCGGCAGTCTGGTCATCCGCGCCGGCGGCAACCTCGATATTTACGGCAGCATCAACGACGGCTTTGCGCCGCCACCGCAAACCCAGGATGACGCCGGTTGGAAGCTGATCACCGGTGTGCAGCCGTTCGGTGGCGATCTTATCGTGCCGGGCACTGGCGTTTCACTGGCCGAAGGCACGCAGTTTCCGGTGGGGGCCGTGCTTAATTACGACGTGATGATTCAAGGCGCGGTATTGGCCAGCGGCACCTTGCTGCCGACTCAAGCGGTATTGGCCCAGGCCTATACCTTTGGCGCTGGCACCGTGCTGGCGGCGGCGATTCATGACGGCAATGGCAATCTGTTGTTTGCCGCCGGCACCTTGCTCTCCGAGAGTGTGACGTTGCCGGCGTCAACGCGCCTGGGGGCGGGGATTCGCCTGAACGACGCCACGTCGCTGCAAGCTATGACCTGGCCAAAAGGCGTGCCGCTGCCGGCCGTATACGATGTGGATGTGGGAACCGTTTCCGGGGTGAAATTGAGCGGTTCACTGGCATTGCTGCGCGGGTCACTCATCCCGTCCATGACGGACGTGAAGTTGGCTGATGGGACAACGATTATCGAATTGCGGTCGTTCAACGGCACCCAGCAGGGCAAGAACTGGGCGGTGGCGAGCATGCTGCCTGCAGGCACTGCCTCGTGGTCGATGCGTGTGGTGGCCGGCGCTGATCTTGACGCGGCGGATAATCGCACGGTCCAGCCGTTGACCAGCGGAGGTCATCTGCGGCTGGCGGACACTCACTATGGTGCGACGATTACGCAGGGCGTAGCGAAACTGGTCTGGGCCGTAGACAATCAGTATGGCTTCCCGCCCTACGAACCCATCCCCGACGAGTATCTGATTCTTTGTGAAATCGGCCCAAGCGATTGTGCGCCGATGGCGCGTTGGGTCTGGGCGCCGGGTAGCGGCATGGGCGCTGATTACGAGCCGGTTCCTGATGATTATCTGATCCTCTGCGAACTGCAGCCGGACCTGTGTCTGGAAAACAACCCGCAAAAATCCGCCAAGGTGCACACCCAGATGTTCAGCGTGCTGCGAACCGGCACGGGCGATCTCGACTTGATGGCGGCCGGCAATCTGAGTATGGATTCGCCTTTCGGCGTGTACACCGCAGGGACGCAGTCGGCCAATGTCGACCCGCTCTACAACCAGATGCGCGGGCACCTGTCCGATACAAACTCGGTTTTAGGCAGCACGGGAGCCGATTACGAAAAATGGGTCAACGGCGGCACTGACAGCCTCTATCAGGCCTGGTATCCGCAACTGGGCGGTAACCTCAGCATCAATGCCGGTGGCTCGATCTCCGGCGATTCGGTGGGGCGTAAAGAGCAGAAGTCGGGCGGTACTCGTGAGCAGATAGCCAGTGTTGCCGTTGGCAACTGGCTGTGGCGTCAAGGCACGGGGAATGCCGATGTTCCAACGGCCTGGTGGATCAATTTCGGCAGCTACATCACTCAACCGATACCCGACAGCAATATGAGTACCGAGCCGTACCTGGTGGGTTTCACCGGCTTTGGTACGTTGGGTGGCGGCAACATCAGTCTGCGCGCCGGGGCCGATGCGGGCATGTTGAAGCCGCTGGGAGACGCGACGAGTTACCTGCGCAGCCAGGGGCTCAACGTTGCAGTCGGCAGCACCGGCAGGGTCGGCAGCGATGGCCGCGTGCAAATGACGGGTGGCGGTGACATGGATATCCGCATTGGCGGCCAGCTCAACCCGTCACTGCAGGCCCGGGCTGGCGATACCGGCGGGGCGCGGCCGTTTCACGACCTGCAAGGTGCGTTGGTCAACCTGCGCGGCGCGGTGCAATTGACTGGCGGCGCCTTGGGCGGTATCGATCTGCAGTACGGCGCCGCGTCACGTTCGCATGACATCAGGGAAACCCGCGCGCTTGACCCGTTTACATCAACTACAAGCACAGCCTCTGGTGGTCTGGTATTGATCCCCGGTGACTCGGGGATGAGCCTCAGCACCCGTGGCGATCTGGTGCTGGGCGGAGCAAGCGACCCGGGACGCGTCAGCCTGCAGAACGCTACCCCGGTCTTCGACGCCAATGGTGACATCCAGAGAGGCGGGATCCTCAGTGGGTTTTCATTGTGGACCGAGCACACCGCCATCGACTTGTTTTCGGCCGGGGGAAACCTTACGCCTTCTACCCAAATGGCAGAGTTTAATGAGTTCAACAACTTCAGTTTACCGCTGGGGCGAAACACATCGCCTACAGACGGTCGATTCGTCTATCCGTCGATTTTGCGCGCAGTGGCGGGTCAGGGATCGATTTATGCCGGGCCTTCAGCATCGGTAAAAAGGAACGATTTCCCGCTGTCCGCCTACTCATTGCTCTTGGCGCCGTCGACAGCTGGCCAGCTGGAAATGCTGGCGGGCGATTCCATCTACGCCGGCGGCTATGCGATCAATCAGTCCGGAGCGAGTCCAGCGTCCATTGCCACGCCGTTCAATCCGGCGTTCAACCGCTTTGACAACAACGCGCAAGTCAGCCCCGTCGCCACCAATTACAGCAGTGACGGCGTCGCATCGGACGGCAACTTGCGTTATCCGTTGTTCGCATTTGGCCCCAACACGTATTCGGGTCTCAGCGGAGTGCAGGGGCCCGCACGCTTCTATGCATTAACTGGCGATCTGGTGGGCGTACGCAACGGCGAAACTCTGAATTTCACTACGTCCAAACGTACTTGGTATGAGGCGGCGGGGCCGGTGTGGATGATTGCCGGTCGCGACATCGTGGCGTCCGGGACCAATCTGGGCCAGCCCACTCAAGTCCAGTCGGATGAAATGGGTGTCGGGCGAGAGCTCATCACCTCCGCTGGCAACCTGTTCATCCACAATAATCCGCGAGACGTTTCACGGGTTTCGGCAGGTCGCGACATCCTCTATAGCAGTTTCGATATCGCCGGGCCGGGTGTTCTGGATATCAACGCCGGACGCAACATTCTCATGGAAAACCGTGCCAGCATCACCAGCCTCGGGTCGTTGGTGGCGGGGGATAATCGTGCGGGTGCCAGTGTGGTGCTGCAGGCCGGCGCGGGGGCGCAAGGCCCGGATTATGCGCAGTTCATCGCGCGCTATCTGAGCCGGCAGAATCTCGCCAATCCGGAAAGGTCCCTTACCGGGCAACCGGGCAAAGTGGTCAAGACCTACCTTGACGAACTGCAGAGCTGGCTGACCCTCGGCTACGGCTTCAGTGGCAACGCCGAACAGGCGCAAGCGTTCTACGCCGCGCTGCCAAGTGCCCAGCAGGCGATTTTCGCGCGGCAGGTGTACTTCGCCGAACTGCGTGCCGGCGGCCTGGAGTACAACGATGTCGACGGCCCGCGTCAGGGCAGTTATTTGCGCGGTCGCAACGCCATCGCGGCGCTGTTCCCGACTACCGACGTGGCCGGCAATCCGATCCGTTACGACGGCGACATCACGATGTATGGCGGAGCAGGGGTCAAGACCCTGTTCGGCGGCGACATTCAGATGCTCACCCCGGGCGGTGGTCAGGTGTTCGGCATCGAAGGCGCGGTGCCGCCATCGACGGCGGGGATCATCACTCAGGGTTCAGGCAATATTCAGCTCTACTCCCAGGGCAGTATTCTGCTGGGCCAGAGCCGGATCATGACCACGTTCGGCGGGTCGATCCTCGGCTGGTCGGCCGAGGGCGACATCAACGCCGGTCGTGGTTCGAAAACCACCGTGGTCTACACGCCGCCAAAACGCATTTACGACACCTGGGGCAACGTGAGCCTGTCGCCATCGGTACCGAGTACCGGCGCCGGTATCGCCACGCTCAACCCGATTGCCGAAGTGGTGCCGGGCGATATCGACCTGATCGCGCCGCTGGGCACCATCGATGCGGGCGAGGCGGGGATTCGGGTGTCGGGCAACGTCAACATCGCTGCGCTGACGGTGGTCAACGCCGCCAACATTTCGGTTCAGGGCAAGGCGACGGGGGGGCCGGTGGTATCGGCGGTGAATACCGGGGCGATCACTTCGGCCAGCTCCGCCGCATCATCTGCCACGCAAGCGGCAGAAGACGTCGCCCGTCAGCAGCAGGCAGCGTCGCGGCAGAACCAGGCCTCGGTGTTCACCGTGCAGGTGCTGAGCTTCGGCAACGAACAGCTCGCGCCTTCTCGCGATGGCGCGAGCCGTGCATCGGCGCCGGGTTACAACCCGAACAGCCCGGTGCAGGTGTTGGGTGCCGGGGCGCTGGATGAACAGGCGAAGCAGCAGTTGACCGAGGAGGAACGTGGGCAACTGACGTTGTAAAAGACTCTCGTGCAGTACGTTTGGGCGGCCGGTGGGTCGCCCTTTTTTTGCATGCCTTATTCCATTCTGTACAGCGGACAGCGTACGTCCAGGGCAGCAGTCGCTGATTCGTCATTGACCGACCCACAATTGAACCCGCACCCAAGGCGCGCAAGCCGGCGGATTCTGGCTTGGCTGTAGGCAAAGGCGCAAGGATTTGTAGCCTCGAAGGCGTGCCTGAAGGTGTCTTTTAAACACCTGAGTTTAAAGGTCCATTTGCGCTGACTTCACTGGCCCCTTCGCGAGCAAGCTCGCACACATTTGCAATGCATTTCCCTGTGGGCGAGCTTGCTCGCGAAAGGGCCATCCCGGTCAGCAGAAAAATCTCGATCAAGCTAGTTTTTGCAAGTTATTTTTTTGATCCAAATCTGTACATGTCCGTAGGGAGGCTTCGTAGATGCTAGTTGCACTATCTCAAAGCCGCTATATGACTGTTCTCCAGGCATTGTGTACTCACGTATAACGTATTCGCCTGCATCGCTGAGTATTGATTGAGTATGAAATACACCTTGTGGTCCTATAAAATTAAAATAGCCAATGACTTCGGTAGCAGGGTCCATAACTTTATAGCTTTTTAGTACTACTGTTATCGTTTTTCGAGATTTGTTTTTCAAGTCAAAAATTGCTTTGTGTTGGCCTACTTGATTATTAATAAATGTATTCTGAATTAGTAACTCTTTGGCGTTGTTGGCGTACATGGTAGGATTTCCGCTAATAACTCTGTAAGTGATGGTGGCATTTCCTATGTCACGGGTTTCGCCATTTGAAAAGGCGCCTGCTCCGAACTGGTCGATAACAATATCTTCTTTTGTCACAGTCAGGTCATACGGAGGCTGTGATTCCTGCCCGGTGCCATACAGTCCTTTGACGGTGAAACTATGCGGGCCTAGTTCCAGGTCGGAAACGGTGTGTGTCCACACACCGGTTAATACATCGGCTTCTGCTTGCCCTTCCGAATGCTTGCCATCAAAAACTTCGACCTTCTGCCCCAAAGCAGCAGCCCCTTTCAGCTTTACTGCGGTCTCTACTGTATTTTCGCCGTTGCCGATGTCGGCGCCACTCGGGGAGCCTTTGATTGACGTTAATGTCGGTGCCATGTCGTCTGTCACCGTCAGCGTTCTGGCTGCGGACACGAGGCTCGGTTGCTCCAGATCTCTGGCCGTAAAACTGTGTTTGGCTTTACTCAGGTCTGAAACGGACAGACGCCAGATGCCGGTTACTCCATCGGCGGGCTCTTTACCTTTGATATCCGTACCGTCGAGCACTTCAACGTCTCGCCCGGCTGCGGCAACGCCGCTCAAGATGACGGCCGTTTCCACGGTGAAGCCATTCTCGGGGATCTCGTTGTCGCTCAGCGAGCCTTTGACGGACGATAACGTCGGCGCCCTGAGGGCTTCCACCGTCAGGAGTCGCACATTGGAATAGGTCGATGTGGGGTGATAAAGGGATTTGGCATACAACCGGCGCGCGCCGACTACAACCGTGATCGTGCATTGCCACAGGCCTGTGATCGTATCCGCGGTCGCGGTTCCCTTGAGCACTGCGCCTGAACCGCTGCCATCGTAAACCTCGACATCCTGACCCTTGCTGGCGGTGCCTTTGAGTGTCAGCGATGTACTGAAGGTGGTTTTACCCTCCGGCACTTCGTTGTTGCGGTCGTCCAGCACGTTGCTCAGCGTCGGCACAATGACGGCCGTGACGGTGAGGGTGTAGGCAGCGGAGGCAGGTTCGGCACCATACTTTCCTGTCGCGGTAAAACTGTGTTTCGTCACAGTCAGCCCCGACACGGTGCATGTCCAGATTCCAGAGACCGGATCGGCCGTGACCTCATCAACGACGGTGGCGCCATTGCGTATTTCAACGTTCTTGCCCTTGGCGCCCGTGCCGCTCAGCACCACGCTGGTTTCAACGGTGGTGCCACCCTCGACAATGTCCTTGCCGCTTGGCGAGCCCTTGACCGAGTCGATGGTCGGCGGATCGAGTGCCACCGGCTCGCCGATGACAAACTCCAGCACATTCGAATAACTGGTCGTGTTGCTCGCCGCCCGGAAGATTTCGTAGTGCACCTGCACTTTTTTCCCGCGATTAGGTTCGATGTGCTGGGCCACAAACGCCGCGTTCAGCGGGAAAGCCACGTCCCTGTCCTTGGACAGTGCATTGAGTTTTTTAAAGTCGGTAACAGGCTCATTGCCTTCAACGATCCAGAAATACTTCACGATATCGTTGGCCTCGCTCGGAACAGCCACCGGCCGTGGCGCGGTGATTTTGCTGACACCACCGGGCAGGTCTTTGGGGTCCAGCACGCCATCCTTTTCCCCCTGCACGATGGGTTTCACCAGTTCGCGTTGCGCTTCGCCAATGTTCAACAGCGAGGCGTTCAGGGACGCGCGACGGGTGATGGTGCCGTCTTCATCGGTCAGCAGGTTGTACCACAGACGCAGCGTGCCGCCCTCGATGGTTTTGCCGTGTTCGCCGGCGACGGTGACGATGAACCCTTCGGGGGCATTGGCCTCGTCTTCGCTGGGGGAATACCAGTCCAGGTCCGGGTCGTAGGTGGTCAGGTCGGGCCGGGTGCCGAACCATTTCAGTTCGATCGCGTTCTCCGGGGTGATCAGTGGATCGGGGGGAATGCAGATGCGGTATTCGGGCGCGTCGGGGTCGAGCGCGCCACTGATCTGGTCGATTGCGATGGGCGCGGCCAGGCGTGTCGGTTCACCGATAACGCTGTAGGCGCGGGACTTGGATATGGAATTGTCGACCACGGTGCCGCCGCGGCGTACATGATAGGAGTACACCACCGTGCGTTTGGCCAAGGTACGCAGGGTGCTGTTCTTGTGCGCGATCGAGACCCGCACTGGCGGCGTGCTTTCAATACGCTGGATCACCACTTCGCTGATCTCTTTACCTTCGTCGTCGGTACCGAAGACGCTGAGGTAGATCTCGTCGTACTTTTTGAAGATGTTCACGTCCTCCGCCCAGACTTCCACCAGCGGCGGTTCGTCCCCCAGCACCTCCAGATCGACGATGAGACCGTCGGCGTGTTTGAGGATGGGCGCACCCAGGCGCAAGCCCTGGGTGTCGACGACAATACGCACGGCCTCGCACCAGTCTTCGGACTCGTTGTACACGCGGTCGCGGATCTTGTAGCTGACCGACACGCCGTCGGAGTCTCCGGCTGAGAGGATGGTGGCCTGGTCGGCCAGCACCACGATGGGATTACCCTCCGGATCGTCGATTTGTTCCTGGGTGACGGGCTCGGACTCCACGGTTTTCCCGGCCCAGGCCAGGATGAGCACGTCACCGACGGCGCAGTTCAGGTAGAGCCAGCCATCGCCGGGCTTGGGTTTTGCGTAGATCAGCACGCCTGCCTCGGCGGTGGCCTTGTCGACACCGTCGCGCACCACATCCGGCGGATCGAAGGCCATGGTCAGTTCGGAGTGGCCATAGTCGGGATTAATATCCTGGCCACCGGGCAGTTCGAGTTTGACGAAGAGCTTGATCATCGGTCCTGGCTCGGGCCTCTGCCCGAAACGCGTGATCTGGTAAGACAGCTCCCAGTCGCCGCTGGGCAAGCGCGGCGGCTCGATGAACAGAGTGACGTGCTTGTCCACCTCGATGTCTTCGGTGATGGTCTTTTGCGCGACCATGGTGGTGCCCAGGTACACCTTGCAGTTATCGCTCTTGCTCATGTCGTTCCAGGCGGGAATCTGGACTTTCAACCCCTTGTCGGGGTAGTTGAGTCGTGCGGCGGCGAGGTTGATGCCCCTGGAGCCGTCATCCAGCATCCGGCCGCCGGGGATTTCCGGATCGAGCAAGGCCAGGACGGAGATTGGTTTGCGCGGTTGGACGAGCATCGCGGGGCACTCCTGCCGAAGGTGGGGCGATGGAGTGATTAGGGGATAAAACCGGGGAATGCGCACCTGTCAGGTCTGACAGGTGTACGTTGAATTCAGACGAACGGTATCGTTGCTTTTCAGTTCGTGACCGGAAATCCATTCTCTGACGTAGAGAACGGATTTCACGGTTTGACATCAAGCAGGGCAATCGCGATTTTAATAGCGTATTTCACTCCGCGAGTCAGCGAATCCCGACAATATTCGAGGCATGCCCGAATTCTTTCGCGTCGCCATAGCCGCCCCAAACCAGATACTTGGTTCTTCTACTTTTGAATGGCCACCAATCGCTGCCCCTATCGGTAGACCAATAATGGTGATTTCCCATGGGCCATGATGCGCCATACGCGGCGTGTATTTCGTTCAATTCCCCCATGCTGGGAATACGTGCCCCAACTGCGGCGACGTTCCTGTTGGCCATGTTCCAGCCACCATTCCCACCGCCAAAACAGAGAATGACGTTCGTCACTGTTACGGTAAAGCTTTTGGATTGCTGGGCAGTGTCTGTGGCCGTGATAGTCGCTGTGCCTCTCCCCCTGGCGGTGACAAAACCTCTGGAATCAACTGCTGCCACCGCTGAGTTGCTGGTGCTGTAAGTGATGGTTCCTGTTCCCCCGGTGGCTGATCGCAATATCGAGTTACCTGAATTCGGAGTGGGGAACAGGTTAGGGTAGCCCGCACAAATATAGGTCTTGCCACCCAATGTGACCGGATTTTCGTTGAAGCTCATTGGATGGATTCTGCGAAATGTTCGCGTTGTGGAGATCTGCTCGGTACTCAATGCTTTGGCGTACACCGAATGTTCACCAAGGGCGATTGCAAAGGGGGTCGTCCAGATTCCTTTGGCATCGGCGGACACGATGATATGTGTGGCTGCACCCAAATCATAAATCTGCACTTGATACAAAGGCGTGACCCCGCCCGTCAAAACAACCGACGTATCGACAGTAGGTCCCCCGTTACTCAACTCGCCTCCCGAGTGCCTTACCGATGTCAGCGTCACGGCCTTGTGGGGGGTGACCGTAAAGTTGTGGGCGGGGGATTCCAGTTGTTCACCATAAAGGGCTCGTACCTTGATGGCGTAGGATTTCAGGGCCAGCGTCGATAGTTTTGTCGAGCCGTTGCCCTCACCATCCAGAGTGACAGGGTCGCCGATGGGAGCGTTTTCGTCATAAAGCTGCACACGCTGGTCGGGATCTGCCATTACGGCAACGGTGATTTCTCTGTCGTAAGTTATGCCGTTGTGCGCGACCGATCCTTTGGAGTCATTGACTGCCGTGATACTGGGTTTGGTGGCAATGCCGATGGTAAATGTGCGTGGATTGCCGTCCGGTACATCGGCGTCGTACAAGGCTTTCACGGTAATGGTTTGCAGGCCTTCGACGAGGCCGTCTGCAGGAGATTCCCACTCCCACAGATCCGTGGCTTGCGGTGTGCCTTTGGGAACACCATTGACCCTGATCTCGACCTTTTCACCGCGCGTCGCCGTGCCATGGATCGTCACGCGCTTGTCGTAGGTCAACCCGGCTTCGGGAATTTCCTGGCCTTGCGGATTGAGGATTCTGGTGATGGCCGGGGTCACGTAGTCGTAACGTGTGCGGATAGTCAGCGGCAGGGCAGGGAACTCGATTGCAGCGGTCTCTTCCGTGCTGTTGTCGAAAATCACTTTGCATTTCACCACGGCGGGAGAACTGTGCCGCAATTTCAGGATTTCACTTCTGAGCAAGGGTTCGTCGAGGCCTCCAGCCACTTGCTGGTCACTGATTTGATGATCTCTCAGTACATCGATCCGGTAGCTGCCGGTGCTGGTTTCGCCCTCGACATAGAGCCACGTGCGCTGGCCCTTGGCAATAAATGGCCATACGTTCACCAGCACCCTCGCATCGCCGACAAACTCCATCAAGTCCAGAACCGCCTTGTCTGCCTGAGGTACATGCGGAGTGGGCAGATCGTTTTCCGGATCCTGGAAGTCGAGGATGTCCAGCGGCAGCGCTTCGGAGGGCGTCCACAAGCCATAGCGCTGTACGTCATAGTTGACGTCAACCGAGCGCCGAATGTTGGCACCCACAAACGAGGAGGGCAGGTGAAAGGTGACGATGCCGGAAGGTTCAGCGGGTTGTTCCAGGTCCTCCGAAGTGCCGGCCCCGGGCGTCCCCCGCCATTTCAGAGCGAGGGTGTCGAGTGCTTCGTCCATGCTGAGATAACTGCACTCGATATCGACACCGTTGAGCGCATCCATCGGGTTCAGCGAACCGTTGGGTGCTTGTAAAACGGTAGGCGCAGGCAAAAGCCCCACGGGGATGCCAACCATCACCTCGAAGGGCGCCGAATAGCTGTACTTTCCCGTCGCGGCATGCAGCAGGGTGTAACGGACAGTGACCGTATAGCCGATATTGGCCGAGACGTATTTGACATCCACCCGAAAGCGCGCGTTCTTGTCGATCGACAACTCAGTGATGGGTCTGCTGCCTTTGGTTGAGCTGAAGGCGGAGAGTCCGATCCAGTGATACGTCAGCGTGTCGCCCTTCATCCAATTGACCGGTTTGACCAGCACATGAGCCTGGGTATAAACCAGCGTCGGGTCGATCACGCCATCTTTTGCTTCTTCTACATCGGGGGCCGGCAGAGTGGCGGGAACTGCGCGCACCTCGACCCGCAGAAAGTCAGACTCACTGAGTCCATAGTCGGCAGGATCATCGTTGTACACCCGGTAATAGAGTTTGAGGCTGCCGTTGTTCAACGGGAGAATGTGCTCGTTCATCACATAGATGTACGTAAAGCCTGCCTGCTCATCATTATTGCTGACGTCATACGCTTCCTCATACTCATAGGCGCTGCCATCTGGTTTCTTGCCTTCCCAGATCACGTTGATTGAGTCGCCGACTTTAAGGCTCGGATAAGCAAGTCTGACGGTCGCTGTTTTGCTGTCGGCGGGCAAAATGGCACCGATAACCTCTTCGATAATCGGCGCCGGCAACAGCGCCGGGTTGCCGATCACTTTGACGAAGGTGCGTTTGGAGTAGAGCTTCGAGCCATCGCTTTTTTTGTGCAGTACATAGGAGCCATCAAGCGTCCCGGTGGCGAAGAGACTGACAAATGCGAAAGGGATCGGGAACTCGAGAATGTAGGGCAGCTTGCCGACGGTGACTTCTTCGGTCAGCGTGCGAGGCGCTGTTCCGGTGCCCCCGACACCGGCGACATTGATTATTATCGTGTCGCCCGTGGTGAATTCTTTATTGATTTCGAGGCGGATCAGCAGATTGGTCGCCTGATGGTCCAGTTGGTCGAGATGGAGCTCGCGATCATCGGCATCTTCGAAAATGGCCGGATCCAGGCGAGCGGCACCGGCATCCACCTGAACCGTAGTCTCCTTCGACCATTTCTCGCACCAGTTCCAGACCTCATCATGGATTTCGTACCTGATCGGCAACGAATTGCCATCGCCGGCGGTCAGGATGTCACCGGGCGACGCGGTGATGACAATTTCTTGCGTGCCTTCGACCTCGGCTTCTGTTACTACGTGGGGGGGCAGAGGAACACTGCCCCAGCGCACCCAGATGACATCGCGCACCGTCATCTCTCGATAGCGCTTGATGGTCATGGGCACGCCCTTGCTCGACCATTCTTTGCTGACACCATTGTCGATGACATCCTGCGGCAACCCGACAATGTCGAGGTGTGAGTGCCAGGGAAGATGCTGCTCCTCATCCTTGCCGGCGGGCAAATTCAATTTGACCAACAGCGTCAATACGGGGGAGGGATTATCCGGCAGCGGTTCGCCTGAACGGGTCACCTGGCAATAACACTCGGAGTAGCCGGGGGCGATTTCAGTGGTCGGGAGAAAGAAGAACAATCTTTTACCGACATCTTCGGGCTTTATTTTCAGTTCGAAGATGACGTTGTCGTTCCAGAAAACCTCGATTTCATCGCCAGCCCCCATCCCGGGGTAAGGGTCGATAATACTGAATATGCCGGCCTCGGAATTTTCGAACGTTGCCAGGTTGATACCGCCGTCGCCATTCGCAACCGGCTGAGTCATGTCAGCGATGTACACCGGATAGATTTGCAACGGTGTGACGGATAAATCTCTTCGCGGGGGAAGCCGAAATAATCTGAAAGAAGTCATGAGCAACGCCGCCTGAAAGGGAAAAACGAGTGATTCCCTTTTAGTCCCATTGATTGTTCATTGACTACTGTCAGATCTGACAGGGGTAAGCGGTTTTCAGACGGACGGTCTGGTGCGGGATGAGTCTGTTTATTGGGCGCCCGTCTGAGTACTGTTCGCATCTGAGCGCAATCTGGCAGGGTCAGAAGGCGTACGGAATACTCACCTTCGCCCACAACATTTCCCCCTCCGGCCGGTTCTCCACGTCAAATTCCTTGGCCCAGCGAATCTCCGCACTGGCGTACTTGAGAAAGGTGAAGTGCAGTGCCGGCCCGATTGCGAACACCTTGCCGCGCACGCCGTCATCCACATCCTGCCCGGCGAACTGCACGGTGCGGCCGAACTGTTTGTCGTCTGTGGTCTGCTTGAGGTAGTAGCCGTTGATGCCGAGCATCAGGTCGTCGGTAATCTTGTAGCTGGCCGAATAATCGAAGTGAAAGATCTGCCCGGATTTGTAGTCGGTGTCCTTGTTCTTCTCGTTGAAACTGTAGCTGGTCTTCATCGAGACTTCGGTGTTGTCGGTCGGCAGCCAGGTGAAGGAGAACATGGGTTTGTAGGTGTAGAAATTGTTGCTGGTGTTGGCCAGCCGGTCGACGCTGTATTCACCGGTGGGCACAGTGATTTCCAGGGCGGCGCCGAGGGTCAGATGCTTGCCCATGTCCCACAGAATGATCGGTGCGATGGTGGTATCGCCCATGCCTTCACGGGTGTCGCTCAAGCCGAACACCGAGACTTCCTGCTTCAACCACGGCTGGGCGATGTAACCGGCCAGGCGCCCGCCGAACACCCGTACCGGGCTTAAATAATCGAGACGCGGAATCACCGCGGTGGATTCGATTTCGACATTCTGCACTTTGCCGCCCAGTGAACTGATGTTGAGTCGGGTCGACTTGTAATGGTTGTAGTAGAGGTTGAACGCGACCATGTTCTGCGCAAGGCTGTCGACCTCCAGCGGCAGCATGAAGAAGCCATCGGTGCCCGGGCCGATGTTGTCGACGCCGGCTTCGGTGGCGAGCGCCGGCAGGGTCGCGGTGCAGCCCAGCAATGTCAGGGCCAGGCGCAAGGGGGATGTCGCGCGGTTCGGGTACATATCCGTCCTCATTATTATTGTGTTTGGGCGAAACGCCGGCACGCAGGACGCCCGGCACTCTAGAAATAAGCGCTTGGAGCCTGACGGGGCAGGGTATTGGCGGACACGTAGGGGGGCTTCTGCGGACAGTCGATAAACCCTGTGCTAACTTTCTTCGACATAACCGGTAACAAAAATAACAATCAAGCGTAATCCGGAATGTCAGCCGCTCATGAACGTAAAAGTCCAAGACCCGACCTTCGAACTGGCGCTGGTGTCGCCGTTCCTCCTGCAAACCCTGGCTGAAGTCGCGCAAATCAACGGCGTCGAGCCCGAGAGCCTGTGCCGTGGTCTGGGTTTTACTCTCGAAGACCTGCAGGATCCGGCGCAACGGATTTCCTATCGCCAGGCTGTGGCAATGATTCAGCGTGCGCTCAAAGTGCTGCCCAATCAGGGGCTCGGCCTGTGGGTCGGGGCGCAGAACGTGCTTGGCACGCTCGGTTTGCTCGGACATGTGCTATCGCTGTGCAGAACCTTGCGTGATGCGTTTTCCGTAGGGATTCGCCATCAGCACACCTCCGGCGCGATTGTGGTGTCCAGCGTCGATGTGGTGGGTGACCGAGTGCATCTCGATGCCGAATGTCGCTTGCCGTTCGCCGATGTGCAGGTGTTTGCGGTCGAGGAGTTTTTCGCCAGCCTCCTGGTGTACGGTCGGGCGTTGGCCGGGGCGGATTTCAAGCCGATCGCCGTGCAATTTGTCCATGCCGCGCCAGGCTACCTGAGCGAGTACCACCGCCTGCTTGGGCCGGACGTGCGCTTTGGTTGCCTGCACAACCGTATGCTGATCGATGTGCAATGGCTGGACGTCAAGCTGCCCAATCATCATGCGCTGGCGTTGCGTCAGGCGGTGGCCTTGCTGGAGCTTGAAGCCGCGCAGGTGCATCAGAAGCTCGATCTGATTCAGGCCGTGGAGCGGGCGATAGCTCGGGATCTTGCTTGTGGCACTCATATCGAGAAGATTGCTTGCGACCTGAACATGAGCAGCCGCACCTTGCGCCGGCGTTTGACCGAGCATTCGCTGACGTTTGAAGCTTTACAGGAGCAAGTGCGGCAGGCGCGCACCCTGAGTCTGCTGGCCAATCCGGATATGTCTATCGAGCGCATCACCGAAGAGGCCGGTTATAGCGATGTGCGCAGCTTTCGCCGGGCGTTCAAACGCTGGACAGGGATGAGCCCGAGTGCGTGGCGTATTGAGAACGGCCCTTCGTCTCTGAGACAAGACTAGGGTGAGGGTTTTGCGGCATCTGAACCCACACAAATCCTCTGGCCAGGGGTAAACTCCCGCGCACTTTCCCAAGGAGTTCACATGAGTTACTACCAGCCGGGCATTCTCGCCACCCCTGTTCCTGCGCAAGCACGTCATCTGTTCTTCGCCCTTGAGTCGGTTGCAGCACTGCCGCAGGCGATCGACAACCTGATGAATCTGGTGGATGGCAAGTCGGTGGTGGTCGGTTTCGGTGAATCCCTGACCAGGGCCCTCAACGTAGAAATCGACGGCCTGCGCAGTTTCCCGGCCATGACCGGCGTCGGCGTGGAAAACCCGTCGACCCAGCACGCGCTGTGGGTCTGGCTGCACGGTGTCGACCGTGGTGAACTGCTCAATCGTTGCAATGCTTTTGAAGCCGCTCTGGCGCCGGCCTTGTGTCTGGTAGAGGCCCAGGAAGCCTTCCGCCACAAGGAAGGTCATGACCTGACGGGCTACGAAGACGGTACTGAAAACCCGCACGATGAAGCGGCTATTGCCGCTGCGTTGCTAGCAGAGGGCGCTGAAGGCCTGGTTGGTGGCAGCTTCGCGGCGATCCAGCAGTGGCAGCATGACCTCAAGGTTTTTCACACATTGTCCGCCGAAGACAAGGACAACATCATGGGCCGTCGCTTGAGCGACAACGAAGAAATCGACGACGCACCCATTTCCGCCCACGTCAAACGCACGGCGCAGGAAAGCTTCGCCCCTGAGGCGTTTGTCGTGCGTCGCTCGATGCCGTGGATCGAGGGTCATCGCGCCGGTTTGATGTTCCTCGCGTTCGGTTTTTCGCTGGATGCCTTCGAAGCGCAACTGCGCCGCATGAGCGGTCTGGAAGATGGCATCACCGATGGTCTGTATCGCATCAGCCGGCCGATCACCGGCGGCTACTACTGGTGCCCGCCGCTCAAGGACGGGCGCCTCGATCTGCGTGCCTTGCGTATCGGCTGATCGTCAAGACACAGGGAGGCAACAATGGACGTGGTGCGTTGGGGCATGATCGGTTGTGGCAGCGTCGCCGAGCGCAAGAGCGGGCCGGCCTTTTACAAGGCTCCCGGTTCGGCGCTGGTGGCGGTGATGGGACGACGTCTTGAGGCGGTGAGCGATTACGCCGCGCGCCACGGCATCGAACGGGTCTACACCGATGTCGATGCGCTGATCAACGATCCCGAGGTGGACGCGGTGTACATCGCCACGCCTCCCGACAGTCACCACGCCTACAGCCTGAAAGTCGCTGCCGCCGGTAAACATGGCTGCGTGGAAAAACCCATGTCGCTCAATGCCGGGCAAAGCCGTGAGATGCAGCAGGCGTTTGCCGACGCCGGGTTGCACCTGTTCGTTTCCTACTATCGGCGTTCGTTGCCGCGCTTTGCGCAAGTGCGGCAATGGCTGGAGCAGGGGCGTATCGGCGCGGTGCGGCACCTGAGCTGGACACTGACCAAAGCGCCGTCCTCCGCAGACCTGGATGGGCGTCACAACTGGCGTACGGATCCGGCGGTCGCCGGTGGCGGTTACTTCGCCGATCTGGCCAGCCATGGCATTGACCTGTTCCAGTATTTGCTCGGCGACATCATTGATGTCGCTGGTTTCACCGCGCATCAGGCCGGGTTGTACGCGGCGGAAGATGCGGTCAGCGCCAGTTGGCGCTTCGCCAGCGGAGCGTTGGGCATGGGGTGCTGGAGCTTTGTTGCCGATCGGCGCGAGGATCGGGTCGAGATCATCGGCAGCCAGGGGCGAATCAGCTTTTCGGTGTTTGATGAACATCCCGTTCAATTGCATACCGATCAAACCGTCAGCCTGGACATCCCCCATCACGAACACATCCAATGGCACCACGTCTTGGGCATGAACGCCCACATTCGCGGTGATTCGCAACACCCGGCGATGGCCGAACAGGCCCTGAAAACCGACTGGGTCATGGACCAGATCCTCAAGCGTCAATGACCTCTCAAG
This sequence comes from Pseudomonas sp. RA_15y_Pfl2_54, assembly GCF_963971015.1. Lineage (NCBI taxonomy): Bacteria > Pseudomonadati > Pseudomonadota > Gammaproteobacteria > Pseudomonadales > Pseudomonadaceae > Pseudomonas > Pseudomonas sp. RA_15y_Pfl2_54. The sequence goes on along the minus strand of NZ_CAXAPN010000025.1, from coordinate 70,289 downwards.
CGACACACCATCCCCTGTAGGAGCAAGCCCGCTCCCACAAGGGGGTTGTGGGGGCGGGTTATTGTGCGGCGGTCATGGACGGGCGGCAGCCGTGGAAAATATCCAGCCCCGGCTGATACAGCGAGGTCTTCACCCCGAACAACCCCAGCACCGAATGAAACAGGTTGTCATGGCTCAGATCCGCCTGGCCGGTCTTGCCTTGCAGGCAGCCCCGGTCGATGCCTTCGCTGGCCAAGGTGTTGTTGCCAAACCACATCACCATCGGCACATGGGTCTGTGCCTCGGGTGCCAGTGCATAAGGCGCTGCATGCAGATACAACCCGTTTTCCCCCAACGATTCCCCGTGATCAGAGACGTAAACCATCGATGTATCCAGTGCATCCTGATTGCGCTTGAGCAACTCGATCACCTTGGCCAGGAAATGGTCGGTGTAGAGGATGGTGTTGTCGTAGACGTTCACCAGCTCATCACGGCTGCAACTGCCCAATTGGTTGGTGTGGCAGATTGGTTTGAAACGCTCCATGTCCTTCGGATAGCGCTCGTAGTATTCCGGGCCATGGCTGCCATCGGCATGCAGAACAATGATCGCGTGGCCCTTGAGGCTGTCGATGTAGCTTTGCAGATCGGCCAGCAAGGCTTCGTCGAGGCAGTTGTTGCCGTCACAGAACGGTCCCGGCTGGTTCTTCGAAATATCGCGATGCGGTACGCGCAGGCAGGTGCCTTTGCAGTCGCTGTTGTTGTCCAGCCACAGCACTTGCACGCCGGCGCGCTGGAGGATGTCCAGCAGGCCTTCGTAGGTTTTGCCTTTCTTGTCGCTGTAATCCTCGCGGGGGAACATCGAGAACATGCACGGCACCGACACCGCTGTCGACGTGCCGCAGGAATGCACCTGGGTGAAGTTGAGGATGTCCAGTTTGCTCAGCTCTGGATTGGTCTCACGCTCATAACCGTTCAACGAAAAGTGATCGGCGCGGGCGGTTTCACCGACCACGAACACCATCAGCGATTTCTTCTCGCGGCTGGCAGCCTTGGCGCTCATCACTGCGTCTTCGCCGACAGCCTGCACCACGAAGTGCTTTTTGATGCCCAGGCGTTGCTTGGTGTATTTGCTGATCGCGTAGATGTAGTTGGTCGGGTTGATGAAGTGGGTGAGTTTGTCTTCTTCGCGAAAGATCGGCGCGTAGGTCGAATAGAACGTGCCCACCGAGGCCGCGATCACCAGCACGCAGGCGATGATCACCAGAATCTTGTTCAGCAGGCCGCGAAAGAACGGTCGATAGCTCACCGGCCAACGCCAGATCAGCGCCGCCGGCAGTACGCCGAGCACTAGCACATAGGCCATCAGCTTGCCGCTCAACAGCGCGGTGGCTTCACCGGGGTTGGTTTCGAACACGTTCTGGATCATCACCGTGTCGATGGTGATCCCGTATTCGTTCATGAAATACGCGGCGCAAGCCGAGAGCAGGGCGACCACGGTCAGCACCGGTTTCAGCGTCCAGCGGAACGACACCAGGGTCAGCAGCAGAGTGATTGCGGACCATAAAAACAGCCCGAAAGAGGCGAAAAATGCCAGTTTGTACGCGCCTTGCAGGGTGATCAGTGTGCCCAGCGCCTTCCAGGTCGCCAGGTTGTACAACGCCACCAGCGCCAGGGAAACAGCAACACCAGTCGCGTAGAAGTGATGGACGGTGAACGCAGTCCGTTGCCCAAAGCCATGTCAAACCTTCCTCTACATGAATAGAAAACACACGCAGTAACGTGTGTAACTGTAGAAGAACATTAGTAAAAAAATCGTAAACATCCTGTCACATGTTTCACATTTTTCTGTCGCGACACCCACCTGACTGATGGTGCTTGTCAGGAAAATCCTACAGGAGTACAAATGTACTCCATGACCAATCTGACTCCCCGCCGCACCGCCATCCTGACCTTTATCCGCGAACGCATCGCCGAACACGGTCAGCCCCCAAGCCTCGCTGAAATCAGCGAGGCTTTTGGTTTTGCCTCCCGTAGCGTGGCGCGCAAGCATGTGCTGGCGCTCACCGAAGCCGGGTTTATCGAGGTCAACCCGCATCAGGCCCGGGGCATTCGCTTGCTCGGGCAACCGGCGCGCCCGGAGTGGCTCGATATCCCGGTGCTTGGTCGTGTGGCCGCCGGTGCGCCGATTGGCGCCGATGCCGAGATTCATAGCCGCTTGATGCTCGACCCGGCGCTGTTCTCTCGCACACCGGATTACATGCTGCGGGTGCAGGGCGACTCAATGATCGAAGACGGCATTCTCGACGGTGATCTGGTCGGCGTGCGACGCCATCCCGAGGCGCTGAATGGCCAGATCGTCGTGGCGCGCCTCGACGGTGAAGTCACCATCAAACGCTTCGAACGTGTCGGCGATGGGGTGCGGTTGTTGCCGCGCAACCCGGCGTACCGGCCGATTGTCGTGGGCGATGATCAGGATCTGGCCATCGAAGGGGTGTTCTGCGGTCTGGTGAGGCAAGGCTGATGGGCGCCGTCATTGCGCTGGATACGCTGTTCAATGGCGGCCAGGTCTGGAAGGGCCGGCCTGCGCCACCGGCCGCCAGTCCGCAACCCACCGGGCATGCGGCACTGGATGCGGCGCTGCCCAGCGGTGGCTGGCCGGAAGCCGCGTTGAGCGAAATCCTGTTGGCCGGCCCCGGTGTCGGCGAACTGCAACTGGTCTGGCCGACATTGGCGCGGTTATCGGCGGCAGGTGAACGCATCGTGCTGGTTGCACCGCCCTTCGTGCCGTACCCCCAGGCGTGGGAAAACGCCGGGGTCGATCTTCGCCAGTTGTCGGTCATTCAGGCCAGTGAGCGCGATGCCTTGTGGGCGGCGGAGCAATGCCTGCGCTCAGGCAGTTGTGGTGCGGTGCTGTGCTGGCCGCACAAGGCGGATGACCGCGCGTTGCGGCGTTTGCAGGTAGCGGCGGAAACGGGCCAGACCCTGGCATTTGCGTGGCGGCCGTTGAGCGAAGCGATCAACCCTTCGCCCGCTGCCTTACGGATTGCCATCGACGCCAAACCCGCGCAATTACGTATCCTCAAGTGCCGTGGCGGACTGGCGCGCCCGGCACCGATTGCTTTTGCCGTGGGGCACTGAGGCCGTCATGCGCTGGGTGTGTATTGTGTTTGCGCAATTGGCGTTGGACGCGGTGCTGCGTCAGCGTCCCGATCCCGACGAGCCATTGGTGCTGCTCAGCGGTCCGGCCCAGCGCCGGGTGCTGCAAGCGGTCAACCCGGCGGCGCGCCAACTCGGGCTGCGGCCCGGTCAGTCAATGACCGCCGCGCAAGCCTTGAGCAAGGGCTTTGCCACGGCGGATTATGATGTTGCCGACGTCGAGCACTGGCAGCAGTTTCTGGCCGCATGGGCCTACCGTTTCAGTGCGCAAGTCAGCGTGCATTACCCGCGTACTGTGGTGTTCGAGATCGAGTCGAGCCTGGGCCTGTTCGGGTCCTGGGCGCAGTTCGAGGCGCGATTGCGCAAGGAACTGACGGATCTGGGTTTTCGTCACCGTATCGTCGCCGCGCCAAACCCGGTGGCGGCGCGGGTGTTGGCCAATGCTTATGACGGCCTGGTGGTACCGGACGACGAAGCCTTGCAGCATCACCTTGGGCAATTGCCCGTCGATCGCGTTGGCTTGGAGCCGGCTGTAGCCACGGCGTTGTCGCGTATGGGCCTGCGCAACCTCAGTCAGGTGCAAAGCTTGCCGCGTCAGGCGCTGGCCCGGCGTTTCGAGGCGCAAATGCTCAAGCACCTCGACACCTTGTCCGGCGCACGTCCACTCGCGCTGGCGTTCTACCTGCCACCGGACCGTTTCGATGTACGTATTGAACTCAATTTCGACGTGCAATCCCATCAGGCGCTGCTGTTCCCGTTACGACGTCTGACCGCTGACCTGTCGGCATTCCTTTGTGGACGCGACAGCGGCGTGCAGCGGTTCGATTTGCATCTTGAACACGCCGGGTTGCCGGACACAGTGATCAAAGTCGGCTTGCTCAGCGCCGAGCGCGATCCGGCGATGCTCTTCGAACTGGCCCGTGGGCGACTGGAACAAGTGCAGGTCGAAGCGCCGGTACGCGGTTTTCGTTTGCGCGCCGAAGATCTGCCGAGTTTTGTGCCGCAATGTCAGGAACTGTTCGACGACCGCCCACAGCAGACCTTGCCCTGGGAGCAATTGCGCGAACGTCTGCGCGCACGACTGGGCGATGATGCGGTGCAAGGGCTGCGCTTTCAGGCCGATCACCGGCCCGAATGCGCCTGGCAGAACGGCGTCGACAAACAACGCTGTGCAGGTTTGCCCAGTGTCTATCGTCCGGGCTGGTTGCTGGGCGAACCGCAGAGCGTGCCGCAAGGTTCGGCGCGGATTCTCATGGGCCCGGAGCGTATCGAGTCAGGCTGGTGGGACGGTGACGATGTGCGCCGCGACTATTACCTGATCCAGAACCGCGCCGGTCAGCAAGGCTGGGCTTATCGAACCGTGGGCGAGGGTGGGCCGTTGTGGCTGCAAGGCTGGTTTGCATGAGCGATGGTTATGCCGAATTGCACTGCCTGTCGAACTTCAGTTTCCAGCGTGGTGCGTCCAGTGCGCTGGAACTGTTCCAGCGGGCGAAACAACACGGCTATCAGGCACTGGCGATCACCGACGAATGCACGCTGGCCGCAATTGTGCGTGCCTGGCAAGCGGCGAAATCCGTTGAACTGCCGCTGATCATCGGCAGTGAAGTGCGCATCGACAACGGCCCGAAACTGGTCCTGCTGGTGGAGAACCTCGAGGGTTATCAGGCGTTGTGCGGTTTGATCACCCGTGCCCGGCGGCGCACGCAGAAAGGCCAGTACCAGGTGCTGCGCGAGGATTTCAGCCAAGCGCTGCCCGGGTTGCTGGTGTTGTGGGTGCCGGACTCGGTGGATGACAGGGAAGAGGGTCGCTGGTTGAAGCAAACCTTCGGCGAGCGGCTGTGGCTGGCGGTGCAGTTGCACCGCGGGCAGGACGATCAGCGGCGGCTGGCGGCGTTGTCGAGTCTGGCCGCTGAGCTGGGAATCACGCCGGTGGCCAGCGGCGATGTACACATGCACGCCCGTGGCCGGCGCGCCTTGCAGGACACCATGACCGCGATCCGTCATCACGTTCCGGTGGCTGAGGCCGGTTTACGCCTGCACCCCAATGGCGAGCGGCATTTGCGCAGCGTCGAGGTGCTGCGCGAGGTCTACCCGCCGGCCTTGCTGCAGGCCTCGGTGAGCCTGGCCCGACGCTGCACTTTCGACCTGGGCCAGTTGCGTTATCAATACCCCAAGGACCTGGTGCCTGAGGGGTATAGCGCCAGTACCTGGTTGCGTCACCTGACCGAAGAGGGCATCGCCTGGCGCTGGCCGAAAGGGCCACAGCCCAAAGTGCTCAAGCAGATCGACGATGAGCTGGAACTGATCGCCGAACTCGGCTACGAAAGCTACTTCCTCACTGTGCACGACGTGGTGCGCTTCGCCCGCGAGCAAAAAATTCTTTGTCAGGGCCGTGGTTCGGCGGCCAATTCGGCGGTGTGCTTTGCCCTGGGCATTACGGAAATCGACCCGGATCGCACCACGCTGCTGTTCGAACGCTTCATGTCCAGGGAGCGCAACGAGCCGCCGGACATCGACGTCGACTTCGAGCACGAACGCCGTGAAGAAGTCCTGCAATACGTGTTCCGCCGCTACGGCCGACATCGTGCGGCACTGACGGCGGTGGTCAGCACCTATCACGCCGCCGGCGCGGTGCGCGATGTGGCCAAGGCCTTGGGCCTGCCGCCGGATCAGATAAACGCACTGGCCGATTGCTGCGGCCACTGGAGCGATGAAACGCCGCCGCTGGCGCGTTTGCTCGAAGGCGGGTTCGACCCTGACAGCCCGGTGTTGCGCCGGGTGCTGAGCCTGACCGGGCAACTGATCGGTTTCCCCCGGCATCTGTCGCAGCACCCCGGCGGTTTCGTGATTTCCGAACAGCCCCTGGACAGTCTGGTGCCGGTGGAGAACGCGGCGATGGCCGACCGTACGATCATTCAGTGGGACAAGGACGATCTCGACGCGGTCGGGCTGCTCAAGGTCGATATCCTCGCCCTCGGTATGCTCAGTGCGATCCGCCGCTGTTTCGATTTGCTGCGCCGTCATCGCCATCTGGATCTGAGCCTGGCGACGATTCCGCCCGAGGACAAACCCACCTACGACATGATCAGCCGCGCCGACACCATCGGCGTATTCCAGATCGAGTCCCGGGCGCAGATGTCGATGCTGCCACGCCTGAAACCGGCGAAGTTCTACGATCTGGTGATTGAAGTGGCTATCGTCCGGCCGGGGCCGATCCAGGGTGGAATGGTGCATCCGTACCTGCGCCGCCGAAACAAGGAAGAGGAGGAGACCTACCCGTCGCCGGAACTGGAAGTGGTGCTCAAACGCACCCTTGGCGTACCGCTGTTTCAGGAGCAGGTGATGCAGATCGCCATTGTCGCCGCCGATTACAGCCCCGGTGAAGCCGATCAGTTGCGCCGCTCCATGGCCGCGTGGAAGCGTCATGGTGGGCTGGAGCCACACAAGGAAAGACTCGCCGCCGGCATGAAGAAAAACGGTTACACGCCGGAATTCGCCGCGCAGATTTTCGAGCAGATCAAAGGTTTCGGCAGTTACGGCTTTCCTGAGTCCCACGCTGCCAGTTTCGCCTTGTTGACGTATGCCAGTTGCTGGCTCAAGTACCACGAACCGGCGGCGTTCGCTTGTGCGCTGATCAACAGTTGGCCGATGGGCTTCTACAGCCCGGACCAGATTCTCCAGGACGCCCGTCGGCATCAGTTGCAGATCCGTGCGGTGGATGTGCGTGCCAGTGACTGGGATTGCAGCCTGGAACCCATCACTGGCGCACAACCGGCGATTCGCATGGGCCTGCGCATGATCAAGGGGTTTCGCGAGGACGATGCCCGGCGCATCGAAGCCGCAAGAGTGCGTGGGGCGTTCGCCGATGTTGCCGATCTGGGGGAACGGGCCGGGCTCGACAGTCGAGCGCAAGCCTTGCTGGCCGATTCCGGGGCGTTGCGCGGCTTGGCCGGTCATCGGCATCGGGCGCGCTGGGAAGTGGCCGGGGTGCAGAAGCAACTCGGGCTGTTCGCCGGGCTACCGAGTCAGGAAGAGCCCGGCGTGGTGCTGCCCAAACCCAGCGTCGGCGAGGATCTGCACGCCGATTACACGACCGTTGGCACCACATTGGGGCCGCATCCGCTGGCGTTGTTACGAGGCGAGCTGAAGGCGCGGCGTTGCCGCAGTTCGCAGGAGTTGCTCGAAATCGAACACGGGCGCCCGGTCAGCGTTGCCGGGTTGGTGACCGGACGCCAACGACCAGGCACCGCCAGCGGCGTGACGTTTGTGACCCTGGAAGACGAGTTCGGCAACGTCAACGTGGTGGTTTGGCGCGATCTGGCCGAGCGTCAACGCCAGGTACTGGTCGGCTCGCAATTGCTCAAGGTTGATGGCCGCTGGGAGCGCGAGGGCGAAGTGCGCCACCTGATCGCCGGCCGCCTGAGCGACCTGAGCCCGTTGCTCAAGGGCATCCGCGTGCAGAGCCGCGACTTCCACTAAACCCCTGATCAACACAAACCCTTTGGGAGCGAGCTTGCACGCGAAAGCAATCTGCCAGCCAGAGAGTATTCATCGGGTACTCCATATACGCGAGCAAGCACGCTCCCACAGTTGTTTTGGTATGCGGGGATTGGCCAATCCATTGGCGTCAAAAAAATCTGTCATCAATGATGGCACTTTGTCATAATGCGGCCCCTTTTCCGCGCCCCATCACGTTACCGTGCCGGGACATACCGTTTTTCAAGAAGGAATATTCAGTGAGAATGATCTCCCGGATGCTGGTCTCAGGCGTTGCAATCGCCGTGCTTGGCACCATCGCCGGCACGCTGGCCGGTTGCGCCACCGAAAGCTCCCGCGCGCTGCCGGTGGCCAAGGTAGAAAGCGCCACTCAAGTCTGGACTGGCGTTCGCGTGCCGATGGCGGTGGGCAAGTTTGATAATCGCTCCAGCTACATGCGCGGGATCTTCTCCGACGGTGTCGACCGTCTCGGCGGTCAGGCCAAGACCATCCTGATCACGCATTTGCAGCAGACCAACCGTTTCTCCGTGCTCGATCGCGACAACATGGGCGAAATCCAGCAGGAAGCCGCGATCAAGGGCCAGGCTCAGCGTCTCAAAGGCGCCGATTATGTGGTCACCGGTGACGTCACCGAATTCGGTCGCAAAGAGATTGGCGACCACCAGTTGTTCGGCATTCTTGGTCGTGGCAAGACCCAGATCGCTTACGCCAAGGTCAACCTCAATATCGTCAACATCAGCACCTCCGAAGTGGTCTATTCGACCCAGGGCGCCGGCGAGTACGCCTTGTCCAACCGCGAAATCATCGGTTTCGGCGGCACCGCTGCTTATGACTCCACCCTCAACGGCAAAGTCCTGGATCTGGCCATGCGCGAGGCGATCAATCGTCTGGTTGATGGCATGAACGCCGGTGCCTGGAAACCGGGCAACTGATTGACGCCCACTGCAAGGAGCAACATCCAATGAATTTGACTTTGTCGCGGTCGCTGATGGCCCTGACGCTGGCCGCCAGCGCTCTGCTGGCCGGTTGCAGCAGCCCGCAAACCCTGTACCAGTGGGAAGGCTACGAACCCCAGGTCTACGAGTACTTCAAGAGCGAAACACCGAAAGAAGCCCAGGCAGAAGCACTGGAAGCCGATTTGCAGAAGATCCGTTCCACGGGTAAGGCCGTGCCACCGGGATACCACGCGCACCTCGGTCTGCTGTACCTGAGCATGGGCAAAGACGATCAGATGGTGCAGCAGTTCCGTACCGAAAAGACCCTGTTCCCAGAGTCCGGCACGTACATGGATTTCCTGCTTAAAAACGCCAAGACCGGAGATGCGAAATGATCCCGCGTGCGGTGAAGCTGCTGGTGGGCGTGCTGGCGCTGAGCATGCTTGGTGGCTGTGTAAAACCCAAGACCGTGGATTATTCGGCGTACAAACAAGCGCGCCCGAAGAGCATTCTGGTGCTGCCGCCGCTGAACACCTCGCCGGACGTCAAGGCGTCGTACAGCCTGTTGTCGCAAGTGACGTTCCCGCTGGCGGAAGCCGGTTACTACGTACTGCCGATCGCGCTGGTTGATGAGACGTTCCGTCAGAACGGCCTGACCACGCCAGACGATATCCATCAGGCACCGCCCAACAAGCTCAAGGAAATCTTTGGTGCGGATGCGGCGCTGTACATCACCGTGACCGAGTACGGTACGCGTTACATGGTGATCAGCAGCGAAACCGCAGTCACTGCGACGGCGAAACTGGTCGACTTGAAATCCGGCATCACACTGTGGACCGGCTCCGCTCGGGCGTCGAGCGAAGAGGGCAACAATAACGGCGGCGGTGGCCTGATCGGCATGCTGATCACGGCGGCAGTGAAGCAGATCATCAAGAGCTCGACCGATGCCGGTTACCCGATTGCCGGTGTGGCGAGCAATCGTCTGTTGTCAGCCGGGCACCCGGCAGGCCTGCTGTACGGCCCACGTTCGCCGAAATACGGCACGGATTAACCGCGAACGTCAAAAGATCGCAGCTTGCGGCAACGCCTTGGGATGACTTTTCCAAGCCACTGCCGCAGGCTGCGATTTTTTTTGCCCGGACATTTCTCGAGCCACCCCGGTCACGACTTGCCATCAAGAGCCTGCATCTTGGGGCCGAAGGCGATATTCTGCGCCACGGTTCATGCGCCACGGCAGCGTTGCCAGCAATGAAGGAGCTTTGGAGTGACCGAAAAGAAACTGGAAACCACGGTCGACCGCGTCTACCAAGGGGTTTACGAGGCGATCTGCAAGCGCTCACTGCGTCCGGGAATGAAACTGGGCGAGGCCTCGCTCGCGCAATTATTTAATGTCAGCCGCACCTCAGTGCGGGCCGCGCTCAAGCAGTTGGAAGCCGAGGGCCTGGTGACCACCGAACCCAACAAAGGGGCATCGGTGTCGTTGCCCAGCAACGAAGAAATTCGCTCGCTGTTCGAAACCCGCCGCCTGATCGAGATCGGTATTGTCACCGAGCTGTGTCGACGCAAGGACGCTGCGGCGATGCAGGTGCTGCGCGATCACCTGTTGCTGGAAGATCAAGCCCATGAAGGCGGCGACCACGAGCGGTTGATTCATCTGCTTGGTGAGTTCCACCTCAAACTTGCACGCAGCCTGAATAACCCGGTACTGCTCGACTGGTTTCAGAAGCTGATTTCCCGTGCCTCCCTGTACATCGCCGCATTGGACGACGACAGCCACGAAGCCTGCCGCGACAACGAACACCTGCGCCTGATCGAGTACATCGAGGCCGGCGATCAGAGCGCCGCGATCGAGTTGACGTGCGTGCACCTGAACGGTATCGAGAAAGCGATTCTCGACGTTGCCGCCAAGATGAAAACGGGCTATCACCCGCTGAAACATCTGATCGGGGTTTGAACCTGAGCAGGCTATGAAACCGGCTATACCTCTTATGAAACCAATACGACCTGCGATGCTCGAAACACAAGGACGCCGCGTCGTTTGGGCGTAGTGATTGATCGGGCAACCACCACAGGACACCGAGTCAGGCGATGCAGTTTTTATCCGATAGCCACGGTTGTGAAGGTTGGAAAGGCGAAATGGCCGGACGCATTTGCGCGTTCGACTGGCGTCAAACCGAACTGGGGCCGCTGGAGACATGGCCCGCCAGCCTGTGCAGCACCGTGCAAATGATGCTGGCGTCGCCGTTGCCGTTGGTCATGCTCTGGGGCCGTGCTGGCTACATGATCTACAACGACGCCTATTCGACGTTTGCCGGTGGCCGCCATCCATTTTTGTTGGGCTCACCGGTGGAGCTGGGCTGGCCGGAAGTCGCCGAGTTCAACCGCCATGTCGTCGATACCTGTCTGGCCGGTGGCACCTTGTCGTTTCGCAATAAGGACATGGTGCTGCTGCGTGATGGCATTCCCGAAGAAGTCTGCCTGGATTTGTATTACAGCCCTGTCGCCAACGATGAAGGGGTGCCGTCCGGGGTCATGGCGATAGTGGTTGATACCACGGAGTTCATGCGTTCCGAGCGTTTGCGCCAGGCCGCTGAAGACGCTTACCGCGCTGATAATGAGCGGGTGCGTCTGGCGCTCAATGCCGGTGCCTTGCTCGGCTCGTTTGTCTGGGATGTGCGCAATGATGTGTTATCGGCGGATGAGCGTTTCGCTCGGACGTTCTCGTACCCGGCGGATCAGGATCTGACCGATGTGCCTCAGGCGCTCACCAATGCCAGGATTCACCCTGATGACCTGGCCTGGGTGCAGGAGCGGGTCAATCAGGTATTGCAGACCGGTGAGCCGTACAACGCCGAATACCGGGTTTTGCGTCCGGACGGCAGTTATATGTGGGTACTGGCCAGTGGAGCCTGCGAATTCAACGAGCAGGGTGAGCCGTTTCGCTTCCCTGGCGTGTTGATCGATATTCATGAACGCAAGATTGCCGAGGAATCCCTGCTCAAATTCACCCGCAACCTCGAGCAGCGTGTCGCCGATGAAGTCGGTGCGCGACTGGCCGCCGAGGAGCAGTTGCGCCAGTCACAGAAACTGGAATCCATCGGCGGGCTGACCGGCGGCGTCGCTCACGACTTCAATAACCTGTTGCAGGTGATCGCCGGCAATCTGCATTTGCTGGCTCGCCATGAGCCCAATAACGCCAACGTGCAGCGTCGGGTCAGCGCTTCGTTGGCGGCGGTCGAGCGCGGGGCCAAATTGTCTTCGCAATTGCTCGCGTTTGCCCGGCGTCAGCCGTTGTCACCGGCGGTGTGCAACCTGCAGCAGATTTTCGAAGGTGTCGGTGAATTACTCCAGCGGGCGCTGGGCGAAACCATTCAGATTGATGTGCAACTGCCGCAAGCACCGTGGCACATCAATGTCGACCGCAATCAATTGGAAAACGCCATTCTCAATCTGGCCATCAACGCACGGGATGCGATGAAGGGTGAGGGCACCATTGTGCTCAGTGCGTCCAACGTTGCTCTCGATGGCGAGTTCTGTGTCGGTAAGGGCATCACCCCCGGTGACTTTGTCCGGGTCGCGGTCAGCGACATGGGGCCCGGCATCCCGCCACAGATGCTGGAGCAAGTGTTCGAGCCGTTTTTTACCACCAAGGCTGACGGTCAGGGCACGGGGCTGGGCCTGAGCATGGTTTTCGGTTTCGTCAAACAGAGTGGCGGGCATGTCGAGATCGACAGTACGCCAGGTGAGGGGACATGCGTGCAGTTGTACTTTGCGCGCAGCCTGCGACCGATCCGCGAAGAAGCGCCGAACATCGAAAGTCAGCTGAGGGGTGGTCACGAGACGATTCTGGTGGTCGAGGATAACGAGGCTGTGCGTGCTTCGGCGGTCGAGTTGCTGCGCGAGGAAGGTTATCGCGTGCTGACCGCCGGTAATGGCGACGTGGCGATGCAGATGTTGCTCGAAGGCTGCGACGTGGACTTGATTTTCACCGACGTGGTCATGCCGGGGCTGATCAAAAGCTCCGATCTGTTTGCCTGGTCCAAGGTGCAGACGCCACCGGTCGCGGTGTTGTTCGCCTCGGGGCATACCCGCGACATCATTTCGCGCAATCACCAATTGAGCCCCGACACGCATTTGCTCAGCAAGCCTTACAGCCCGGACGCATTGTTGCAGATGATTCGTGACGTGCTCAGTGGCTGAGCTTGAACATTCCATTACCAAGGCAGGCTGATGACTTCCAAGCGTACCTCCAAGGCAACCACCGGCATGGTTCGGGTGCGCGGTGCTCGTGAACACAATCTGAAGAACGTTGACGTCGACATTCCCCGCGATGCCTTGGTGGTGTTCACCGGAGTATCGGGGTCGGGCAAGTCATCGCTGGCGTTCTCGACGTTGTATGCCGAAGCCCAGCGGCGTTATTTCGAATCAGTGGCGCCGTATGCGCGGCGCCTGATCGATCAGGTCGGCGTGCCGGATGTCGACTCCATCGAAGGCCTGCCACCTGCCGTGGCGCTGCAACAACAACGCGGTACACCGAGCACGCGTTCATCGGTGGGCAGCGTCACCACGTTGTCGAGCCTGATCCGTATGCTGTATTCGCGTGCCGGCAGTTATCCGCCGGGGCAGGCGATGCTGTATGCCGAGGATTTTTCGCCCAATACGCCACAGGGCGCGTGCCCCGAGTGCCATGGGCTCGGCCGGGTGTATGAAGTCACCGAAGCCTTGATGGTGCCTGATCCTGGCCTGACCATTCGCCAGCGCGCGGTGGCTTCCTGGCCCTTGGCGTGGCAAGGCCAGAACCTGCGCGACATCCTCGTGACCCTGGGCATCGACGTCGATATCCCGTGGCGCAAACTGCCGAAAAAGCAGCGCGACTGGATTCTGTTTACCGAACAGACCCCAACCGTTCCGGTGTACGCCGGGCTGACCCCGGAAGAAACCCGGTTCGCCCTCAAGCACAAGAAAGAGCCGAGTTACCAAGGCACGTTCACCGGCGCCCGGCGCTACATTCTGCACACCTTTACCCACTCGCAAAGTGCGCTGATGAAGAAGCGTGTTTCGCAGTTTATGCTCGGCAGTCCTTGTCCTCTGTGTGAGGGCAAACGCCTCAAGCGCGAGGCGTTGTCGGTGACGTTCGCCGGGTATGACATCGGCGAGTTGTCGCAGATGCCGTTGTTGAAGGTGGCCGAGGTGCTGAAACCGGTGGCGGCAGCCAGCTATCTGGATCGCGCTGAAGAGCGCGGCGAAACCCTGAGCCATGCGCAGACTCGCGAGGCCCGTCAGCAGCGTGTAGCCCACGGCGCCAGCGGACACACTAGCGCGCCGGATGTGCGGCACACCCCGAACCTGTCCCTGGAAAAACGCCTGGCAGCGCAGCGTATTGCCGAGGACTTGCTCGAGCGGGTCAGTACCCTGACCGATTTGGGCCTCGGTTATCTGGCGCTGGAGCGCAGCACGCCGACCTTGTCGTCCGGGGAGTTGCAGCGCCTGAGACTGGCCACGCAACTGGGCTCGCAATTGTTCGGCGTGATTTACGTGCTCGACGAACCGTCCGCCGGTTTGCACCCGGCGGACGGCGAGGCCTTGTTCGAAGCCTTGCAGCGCTTGAAAGCCGAGGGCAACACGCTGTTTGTGGTCGAGCATGATCTGGAAACCATGCGCCGAGCCGACTGGTTGATTGACGTCGGGCCGGCGGCGGGAGAGCAGGGTGGTCAAGTGTTGTACAGCGGCCCGCCGGCGGGGTTGGCCGCCATTGAGCATTCGCAGACGCGCGCCTATCTGTTTGCCCAAGCGCAAGCGCAAGCGCAAGGGCAGACGCGGACGGCGCGCAAGCCGACAGCGTGGCTGAAACTCGACGGTATCACCCGCAACAACCTGACCAATCTCAGCGCCGAGTTTCCCTTGGGTTGCTTCACTTCGGTGACGGGCGTGTCCGGTTCCGGAAAATCGAGTCTGGTCAGTCAGGCGTTGCTGGAACTGGTCGGCGCGCAACTGGGGCGGCCGACGGTTGATCACGAGTCGGAAGCACTCACCCTCGAAGACGACGCACCGCAGGTCAGCGGCGGACACGTCAGCGCCGGACTGGATTCGATCAAGCGACTGGTGCAAGTCGATCAGAAACCCATCGGTCGCACGCCACGCTCCAATCTGGCGACCTACACCGGGTTATTCGACAACGTGCGCAAGCTGTTCGCCGCGACACCCCAGGCGCGGGCGGCGGGTTATGACGCCGGGCAGTTTTCCTTCAACGTCGCCAAGGGTCGTTGCGCGACGTGCGAGGGGGAAGGCTTTGTCAGTGTCGAATTGCTGTTCATGCCCAGCGTGTATGCACCGTGCCCGACCTGTCATGGCGCACGGTACAACCCGCAGACGCTGGCGATAATGTGGCAAGGCTTGAGCATCGCTCAGGTGTTGCAACTGACTGTCGACGAGGCGGTGAGCGTGTTCATCGAGCAACCGGGCATTCGGCGTTCACTGGAGGTGCTGCGCGACATCGGTCTGGGTTATTTGCGCCTGGGGCAGCCAGCCACGGAACTGTCCGGCGGTGAGGCGCAGCGGATCAAACTGGCCACCGAGTTGCAGCGTAACCAGCGTGGCGCCACCTTGTATGTGCTGGATGAACCGACCACCGGATTGCACCCGCGCGATGTCGATCGGTTGCTGGAGCAGTTGGATGCGCTGGTGACGGCGGGGCACACGGTGATCGTGGTCGAACATGAAATGCGCGTGGTCGCGCAGAGCGACTGGGTGATCGACATCGGCCCGGGGGCGGGGGATATGGGCGGCAAGATTGTTGCGGCGGGTACGCCGCAGAAAGTCGCGGCGAGCAAGAAGAGCCGGACTGCGCCATTCCTTGCCCGCGCCATGAGTCGTTAAATGTATCGTCTCCAATGGCCTCATCGCTTCAGGCCACCGGCCACAGTTTTTTGAGCGACAGGCGATTGAGGGCGCGCAACGAGCAAAGGCTTTATCGCAATAGCGACAGGGCGACGAACGGGCGCCGCTGGTCTGACAGGTGGTCGACAGAAGCGTTCAACCAAGGCCATTCTGATAACGGGTCAGCGCAATCGGTCGCGCTGGCCTCCCGATCAACTGATGGAGGTGTTCCATGCCGGTTCCCCATGACCTGTTTCAGGACTTGAGTTGCACGAAGGAAGAGATCCAGCAAAAACGCACCCAGGATCCACGACTGGATTCACTGATCAACAAGTATTCCCAGGCTGATGCCGATGTGGTCAAGGCCGAAACGGCCACCTCGGATGCCCCCAGCGACGATGAACTGAAAAAACTCAAAGAGAAGCGCCTGAAGGTCAAGGACGAGATCGTCAGCCATTTGCAGCCCCCGTCCTGATCCGCCGACCTACGGTTGTAGATTGACTGGAACGACAACCACGCCCGGCACCTCGAATGTTCAGAGTCCGAATTCATCGACTCCTTGCGAGGTGCCCCATGACCGATCCCACAGGTTTGTGGTTATCGAATGATTTTCGATGTTTCACAAACCGCGTGGGAGCAGGCTTGCCAGCGATAGCGTCAGTCAGTCCAGTGCCTTTAATGCGGGCTCATTTGAGCGCATCTGCCAAGGGCAAACGCGCCATATGCGAAGCCTTCAACGACCCGAAATACAACCACGGCCCATACTCGCGCGCCGTCGTTATCGGTGAGTAATTACCGCTGCTGGCATCCTGCAGATTGGCAATCACCTTGCCGTCCAGATCCAGCCCCAGCACAAACCCGCGCTTTTCCACCGGTTTGGGCAACACGGTCAGCGCTCGCACGATCATCTTGCGTACGAGCGGATACCCGGCAGTGCCATCGAGCAAGGGATTGCGCGGTGCGTACAGCGCCACCCAAAACCGGTCGCTGCCGTTGAAGGCGAGGTTGTCCGGCAGCCCCGGCAAATTGTCGATGAACAGGTCATGGGTGCCGGCCTTGGGCCCGGTCAGCCAGTAGCGGCTGATGCGGTAAGCGCCGGTTTCGTTGACCAATACATAGGCGTCATCTGGGCCGAGGGTCACGCCGTTGGCGAACTCCAGTTTGTCCAGCAGTACGCTGGTTTTGCCGGTCTGAAAGTCATAGCGCAACAGACGTCCGTCACCGCCATGCTCGATAATCGCCTCGCCGTCATGGCCATAACCCCAACGGCTGGAGGCATCACTGAAGTAGGCGTAATGCCCGGATTGGTCGATGGCCACATCGTCGGTGAAACCGAACGCCAGGCCATTGGCGGCTGTCGCCAGGGCAATCAAGCGCCCTTGTGCATCGAGCGAGAGCAAACCTTTGACGCCGTCGGCAATCACCAGCAAACCGTTGGGATGTCGGGCCAGACCCAAGGGGCGTCCGCCGGTATCTGCGAGCACTTGGCGTTCCTGACCGTCGAGACTGCTGCGAATCAGCCGACCGTCATGCAATCCAGTGATCAAAAAGTCACCTTCCAGCAGCAGCGCCTCTGGCCCTTCGATGTCACTCGGGCCAACCTGTGCAACGCCTTTGAGTTTTTGGTTTTCGGCGTAGATTCCGTTGGTCAGCGATGGCGCGGCCTGTGGTTTCCAGGCAACCGGCTCAACCCGGGTGGGCATCAGCAACAAAAACGCGAAAACGAGAATGATCAGCAGCATCAACCCATGTCCCAACTTCATGCGCTTGCCCTCGCCGATGCAATGTATTGCGTGGCCATGTCGCGTAACGCGAGCATCGACGCAGCCGACTCGCGACCAATACGGCGTTTGAGCAGCAACTGATTGGCGATGCGCATGCCCAGACCCTCGAAGCGATACTCCAGGGTGCGCACAAACCGTGTGCCGCTGCCTTCGGTCGAGCATTCGTAAGTGAGCAACAATGACAACCCGTGATCACCGTGCGCCTGCGCGCACCAGCGCCGACCGGGCAGATACTCCGTGACTTCCCAGCTCAAGTGACCTGGCCGCCCACCCGCATGAATATCCTCCTCGAAGTGCGAACCCGCATGCAGGGGGCCCTGTGGGCCGTTGATTTTCAGCGAAGACGGGTGCCACTCTGGCCAGCGGCTGACGCTGGCAGCGTAGGCCAGCACGGCAATCGGTTCACCGGCGATATCGATCGGGTGTTGCAGGCGCGTCATGGGCATTCTCGAATGGCTCAAAGGGGCGGTTTCCGGCTCCCAGTAAAGGGTGCCGAACAAGTAGTCCATCAAGGGCAAGACAATGTTGAAGTTGCATTCCTGCATGCGCTCGCGGCGGTGATGCAATTCGTGCAGGCGACGCATCTGGCGGATCCACGGCAGCCGGGTCAACGGATTGTCCGGCGGCAGATGCTCGCAGGCGTGAAACACCTCGTAGGCAAGATAACCGAACACCATGCAGCCGCCGAACAGCCCGGCAACGTTGACATTGGCCTGCACGAGCAGCCACCACCCCGGCAGGGTGATGAACAGCGTGTGAATGACGATCAGCCAGGCCGGGAACAGAATCACCCGCCAGTCGCGGGCACTGTCGTAGGTCATGTGGCCGGGGGTGAAGAAACTGTGATGATCGCCCGCATGTCGGGCGTAGAACATTTTCGCGAAGGCTTTTTTATGGTGGCCGAGATGGCGATGCACGCTGTACACGCCGAAATTGAAGAACAGCAGGGTCAGCGGCACGGTCAGCCATTGCAGCGGTTGCACCTGCTGCACATTGCTCCAGAACATGCCGATGGCCAGTACGCCGAACAGCAGCACGAAGGCGCCATGCAACCACGGGTTGTAAAGCGGATGGATCGCCGCACGGTAGCGACTGCGAAATGCCTCGGTGGTCTGCCTCACTGCGTCACCTGCGGGGATCGTTGTCATACCCGGCAGATTAGCCGATCCGCTCGTTTATGCAGGCCAGACCTTGGGGCACATGCGCCATGATCGGCTGTAAAGCGGCCGCCTCAGCTCAGTGGGTTCCAGCGTTGCGACCAGTCGTCATCGTTGCGAATCACTTCGCGCAGCAGATTGAAGGCTTGTTGCAGCGTCGCCGAGTCGCGATCGCGCGAGTACACCAGATAGGTCGGGTAACCGAATTCAGGGGCTTTGGTCACCGGCTCCAGGGCGCCGCTCTCCAGGTAGGTGCGCACGACGCGAGTGCGGAAGTAGCCGCTGCCACCGTGTTCGAGGATGTATTGCAGGGCCAGAGGGCCGAGGTTGAAACTCAGCGCGGCTTTGGCTTTTTCCGGCAGAGCGGCATCGTGCTGGCGGCGAAAATCCGGGCCCCAGTCGATGTAGACGTAGGGATCCGGGCGATCAGGCGCGCGCACCAGGATCAGCTTTTCTTCCAGCACCTGCTCGACCTGCAACCCCGGCCAGTATTCGGGCTGATAGACCAGCGCCGCGTCGAGCACACCGAGTTCAAGTTGGCGCAGCAGGTTTTCGCCGTCGCGGATTTCCATGCGCAACGCATGCCCGGGAATTTTCTCGCGCAGTTCGGCAGCCCAACTGAGCATCAACGGATTGCACAGGCTGACTTCTCCGCCGATGTGCAGCACGTTGTGATAACCCTCGGGCAGCGGCAAGTCGCGGCGCGCGGCCTCCCAGGTCTGCACCAGTTGATTGGCGTAGACCACAAAGGCCTCGCCGTTGGGCGTCAGTTTCGCCCCGGCCCGATTACGCACGAACAGGGTGCTGCCCAACTGGCTTTCGAGTTTCTGCACCCTGGCGGTGATTGCCGTTTGTGTGACGAACAGCTTCTGCGCCGCCGCGGCGAGGCTGCCGTGGCGGACGATTTCCAGAAAGGTGCGGGCGAGGTCGATGTCCATGGGGGGGCCAGTGTTTGAGGTGGGCGCATTGTATGTGCAGCCTCTACACTGCGTCATCGTTCAATCGCCATTAGGGTCGCGGCCACGGTTTGATATCTGTGAGCGCTCGCTTGCCGGCGATGAGGCCGTGGCGGGCGGTGACGATCAGTCCGTCAACTCAACTTCACGCCCCCGTGCCCAATCCGCGATCAGCCGCGCCGGCGTGCCACACGCCTTGCGCTTGTAAACAAAATGGGCGCATTTCTCGGCGAAACCACTGCGGTTGTAGAGCATGTCTTCCTGCATCTCCTGCAGCTCGCTTTCACGGCATTGCTGGATCAGCACCTGATCAACCCGGGCCTTGCGTTCACGCACAGCGGCATAGGTCGGGTCGCTCAAAACGCTGTTGGCCCGTTGCAGCAGCCACAGCGAAAACTCATCCGGGCAACGCGGGCCGATCTCCTGAACCATACCCAGTTGCAGGGCCTGGTGGGCACTGACCGGCAGGCAGGCTTGAGTCAGTTGCTCGGCCATCGCCGGGCCAACGGCGCGGGGCAGGCTGTAAGTCCAGTATTCGGAGCCGTACAACCCCATGCTTTTGTAATGCGGATTGAGCACGATATCGGCCCGGGCAAAGACGATATCGGCCGTCAACGCGAGCATCACGCCACCGGCGCCAGCACTGCCCGTTACGCCGCTGACCACCAGTTGCCGCGCCGTCAGTAATTGCTCACAGACATCATCGATTGCCTGAATATTCGCCCAGGCTTCAGCCCCCGGATCCTGCGCGGCCTGAATCACGTTCAAATGCACACCGTTGGAAAAACTCCCGCGTCCGCCCTTGATCAATAACACCTGAGTGTCGCGGGACTTGGCCCAGCGCAGCGCTTGGACCAAGCGTTGGCATTGCTCGGTGCTCATGGCACCGTTGTAGAACTCGAAGGTCAGTTCGCCGACATGCCCGGATTCGCGGTACCGAATCGGTTGATAGGCCGCGTCGCTGAATGGCTGGGTGGCAATCGAGCTGTCGAGCGTCGGCACATCGGCCAATTGCCCGGCCAGCACATGCCGCGCCGGTTGCTTGAAAGTTTCTTCGCCAGGCTGCGGTTTGCGCCGCAGCGAGCCGATCCACAGGCTCTGATCGCCGGTCGCGACCAGCACGGCATCGTCCTGCACGGCGAGGATTTCGCCGGGCAGACCCGTGCGCGAATCCAGGTGCGCGTCGTACACGTAATACTGACCTCCCGCCAGGCTTGCCAGTACGCCGGGCTGGCCGTCCGCCGCGTCGATGCAGCGCTTGATGAAGCGCGCGCAGTCGTGCCAGTTGAAGCTTCGGTCGATCTGTTTCATGTTCGGCTGCAAACGCCCACGCACTTTGGGGTCGGTGTAATCCAGCGGCACTGGCGCATAACCTTCGACGAATTTTTCGATTACCTCGCGAATGCAACGAATCGCCGCATCGCTGACCCGACCGTTGTACAGCTCGGACTTGCGCAAGCCCGACGGCAGATTGAATTCGCAGGTCGCCCAGACCGGGCCGGCGTCCATCTCTTCAACCGCTTGCAACGCGGTCACGCCCCAGCTCGACAGCTCATGGGTGATCGCCCAGTCCAGCGCACTGGCGCCACGATCGCCGACGATGCCCGGATGAATGATCACCACCGGACGTTCGGTGTTACGCCAAAGCGCTGGCGGCACGCGGTCCTTGAGGAACGGACAGATCACCAGATCCGCGCCGCTGCGTTCGATCTGTTCACACACCGAAGCGTCGTCGGTAAACACCACGACGCTGGGCGAATGTCCGGCCTGACGCAGTTCCAGCCAGGCGCGTTGAGTCAAACCGTTGAATGCCGACGACAGCAGAATGATGTTGAGTGGTCGCATGAGAGTTCTTCCTTGAATGGGATCAGCCGCAGGCTCCCGGTGAGCCTTCCCTGGCCTTCGATGGAGCCGGAAGATTAATCAGTCTCACCCGTGCGCCAGTGATCGAGGTCAACGTTCTGTCAGCCAATCTTTTGCGAGGCGACGAAGCGTCTTCTTTTTACGGGGCCTGGCACTACCGGCCTCCCATTCGTGAGCCTGGCGCGCTGCATTCGATGTCTTGCGTACCGCCGATCCTTAGCATCCGCATGTCATCGAACAAATGGGCGCAAGTCTGGTCCTGCTGTGCGATCCGACTTTGCGTTGGTTGCCGTGCAACCGTCTGCTGCAGAGCCTCAATGCGGCGTCGAGCAGTCGTGGATTTATCAGCGGCAGTTTGAGTGTGCTCGGTATTGTGCTGCTGGCCGGGTTGCTCGGGCGGCGTTACGGCGGGTTGCCGGATGCAGGGGAGTTGGTGACCGATACTGCTGAACGACGTGATTTCACTTTGGACGATGGCAGTGCGTTGACCGGGGCGGTGATTGAGCGTAACGAAATCCTCAGCAGCGGCGGCTCGAGGATCTAAGGTTCGGACGCGATTGCCGGGCCCATCCCTATACCCGTGAGTTGCTGGCGGCATCCTTCGCTACGCCAGATTCGGCCTTTATACGCGGCGACAGACTTTTATCCCTGGTATAGATCCGGTACATTCCCCGCGCCCTAGCCAATACAAGGAAGTAGACGATGGCAAAACCAGCCGCTCGACTCAGCGATCTCAATGCCTGTCCGGTGACCGGTCACGGTACCAACCCAAGCACCAGCGGTTCGCCCAACGTGAATATCAACGGCATGCCGGTGCTGCGTGTCGGAGACACAACGGCGTGCGGTGATTCGGTCACCGAAGGAATCGGCAACATCCTGATCAATGGCCAACCCATTGCGTTTCTCGGCAGTGGCACCGCCCATGGCGGTATGATCATCACCGGCTCTGGCGACGTGTTCGTGGGCACTCAAGTCGGCGCCGCACCCTTCACTCCTATCGTGACTGTGCCCAAACACAGCGAACGCTTCCAACTGGTTGATGAAACCACCGGCGAGGCGATTCCCGATATGCTCTATTGCATCGAAACCGGAGACGGCCAACGCCTTGTCGGCCACACTGACAACCACGGCAACGCCGTACGCGTGTTCACTGCCGATCCGACCTCCATTGTCGTGCAATGGGGTAAGGAAGCCGCCGCCCACCTGGATGCTCTGGGTATCGCTTACTAAGGAAGGTTTTACGTGGCAACTCCAAAAAAAAATCAGGGCCAGACGAACGATCAGCACGCGACGACGCAAGTGAAGGGGACTCTGGCGCAGGACTATGTGACGGTAGTGGGAGCGTCCTACCTGGGTTTTATCGCGAATATTCGTGGCCAGCGGGGCAACATGATGAACTTCATCAACCAGGGCATACGTCAGCTCAAAAGCTATCCACCGTCTACGCCGAGTTACTCTATTCAACGGGCATTTCTGATCTTCAAGGATGAGTACGACCCAAATCTGTTGGCTGAAGTCAAAAAGATCGTGACCGAGGGTTATGGTGCCGAGTATCGCGAGTACGATTCAATTTCGCAGTTGGTTGATTTTGTCGCGAGTCGAAAACGCAGAAGTCGGGAAATCAAGCAAATGGATTTCTTTTCCCACGGCGTTGTAGGCAGCATAGAACTGGGGTACGAGCTGGACAAACGTGACAGCTACCGATTACGTGATGCCCAGGCTCGCATGTTTACGCCTGACGCGTTCGCCTATGGCGCGAAGATCTATTCCTACGCATGCCGAACCGGATTAGGGATCAACGCGAGCGTGAAAGTAGCGGAAAATGAAGACCCGCACTTTGAACTCAGTCTCGCGCAAATAATGGCTGATGCCACTGGAACAACCGTGTGGGCATTTCCTCGGCGCAGTCTGTATGACCAGACCTATGGCACCCACGAAGATCGTGCCGCGGTGGAGCAGGCACCGACCAAGCAGGAAGCGGACAAGGCCGCCAGCCGTGCCTACCGCAAGAATCTCAGTGATTACCAGCGTCGGTTGACAGCCCACCGCACCACCAGCAAAGATCCCGCCGCTCAGTTGCCGAATGAGCGGGCGCCTGTGCCGCCTGTCAAAACATTGAGCGAGAAAGATGCCGCGCTGTTGAAACAAGCTCAAGGACGGGAACATTACAACGACACACTCGGATATCCCCTGGACGCTGAAGGGGCTGTCCATGGCGTACGATCTGGCAATACACCGGATGGCGTTCCCAAAAAGCTGTGCGAATACAAACCAGCCAAATGACCTCAACTATAAAAAAAACAACGGTTTTTCGTGCGATCGGGCTATTGGCCGTCGCGGTTTTGATGGGTCTATATCTCGTTGGCAAGGAAGACGAAATGTCCTCGAAAGTAATGATGTATTACGGCATCTGGAGTCCAGACGATAATCGTTTCGACGCCACTCGCTGGTTTACAAGCGGAATGTACAGCCGCCGTCTCATGGGAACCCCGGCCCAAGCAAGCGCCGAAAGCATGCTGCGCAATAAACCTCTGCCGGTTACGGCGAACATGAACGATGACCTCGTCGCCATCGCAGGGGTGGCGCTTGAGTATGACTTTCCCCAGGTCAATACCGACTCGCTTATCAACGACCCACCGGATCTGACTGGGCGTGTCAGGTACTGGATCAGCAAGTTCGACAAGCCGGACAAGCCAGTCGATCTCTATAACCTGTTCCTGAATCTGGGAAATCAACGGTTTGTCATCACCTTCAGCCGAGATGCGCAAACGGGAGAGCTGATCGATAAAAACAGTGCAAAACTGATTTATCCGAACCAAGAATCCGATGCGCATTACGTGCGGATATTCAAGGAACTGGACGAGACTCAGAGCCTGCGCCGTTAAGGGCTGGTAGTTGAATGTGAACACTGCGTTCATTCGTTACAGTGCTTTCGCAGCACCGGATCAGCCGCAGGATTATTACAATATCTACTTGAAGTATCAGGGGGAGCGGTATGTCATCACCTTCGCGCGTGATGCGCAAACCGGTGAAATCCTCCCCGGAGGCGGCGTCCAGTTGATGTACCCCGACAGTGGGCCCCAGGTCGCTGATCGGCAGGTCTTCAAGGCGCTGGACGCCGCCGGCATCCATTGACCCTGAAACGACAAATCCCGCCACCAAGGCGGGATTTGTTTTTTCCGAATCGTAGTCTTACGACGGGAACAGCTCAGACAGTTTCATCGCCAGCATCATGTCGCCTTCAGCGCGCAGTTTGCCGCCCATGAATGCTTGCATGCCGTCGGTCGAACCGTCGACGATGCCTTCCAGGGTTTCGCCGTCCATCACCAGAGTGACCTGGGCGTCCGGGTTTTCGCCTTCTTGCAGCTCGCAGGTGCTGTCCTTGACGATCAGCGAGAAGTTCTTGGTTTCGTCGATGCGGAAACCGAAGACCAGGTCCAGACCGGCAGCAGCGGCTGGGTTGAACTTGGCTTTCATTGCTTGTACGGCATCAGCTACGGAGGTCATGGTTCGATCCTTTCTTGGGTAATAAGAGCAGGTTGATTACAGCAAGGTTCACAGTAATCCGGACTCAGCGGAAGGTGATGAGTTCCGGGGCCTTCAACAGTTGCAGGTGTGCATGACTGTTGAAGGAAGCCAAAGCCACCTCGCGACCGCGGAATTTCAGCAGGTTGAGCGAGGTGTTGACGATTTGCCAGTTCAATTCAAAGGCCTGTTTCGCAGGCATTTGCGTAATGAGGTGGAGCAGTGCGGTGATGGTGCCGCCGGAGGTGAACACGGCGATTTTCTGATTTTTTTCAGCTTGTTCGAGGATTCGGTGCAATCCGGCCTGAACCCGTTCGACAAAGCCCAGCCAGCTCTCCAGCCCCGGCGGGTCGTAAGTGCCGGCCAGCCACCGCTCAATGATCAAGGCGAAAATGCGCTGGAACTCGCCGCGGTTTTGCGCGGCATTGCGCAGGATGTCGAGCGCTTCCGGTTCGTCCGGCAACATGGCCGGGAGCAGGGCGCGGATCACGGCGTCGGCGTCGAATTCGTTGAAGGCACAATCGGTTTCCAGCATCGGTACCGACAGGCCTTGCGCGGTGAATTGTTCCAGCGCGCTGGTGGCCGTGTGCTGTTGGCGACGCAGGTCACCCGCGAGGCAGCGGTCAAAGCGGATACCCAGTTCAGCGAGGTGCTGGCCGAGGACTTCTGCCTGGCGCACGCCGGTCGGTGACAGGACGTCATAGTCGTCTGCACCAAAGGAGGCCTGGCCATGTCGAATCAAATAGATACTGCCCACGTCCGCGTCATCCCGGTACGTTGAAGGTTTGGCGAGGTTATGAGGATGATGGGGTGCTGTCAATGAAAAAACATACGCTTGTTTGAAATGCCCGTTACAGGCGTGTTGCCAGAGGTTTCACGGCTGGTCGAGGAGCCGGCGCATGGGTATGCTGGCGCCATCCCGCGTGTGTTTCACGTCCGCGCATTGTTTTAAGGAGTCTCTGTGGAGTTTTTCACCGAATACGCCAGTTTCCTGGCCAAGACCGTCACGCTGGTGATCGCCATTCTGGTAGTGCTCGCCAGTTTTGCCGCGTTGCGCAGCAAGGGGCGGCGCAAGTCGGCAGGTCAGTTGCAGGTCAGCAAGCTCAATGATTTCTATAAAGGCCTGCGTGAGCGCCTTGAGCAAACGCTGCTCGACAAGGATCAACTCAAGGCTTTGCGCAAGGGTGAGGCCAAGTCCGAGAAAAGCGAGAAGAAGCAGAAGAAAAAGCCCGAAGCCAAACCACGGGTGTTCGTGCTGGATTTCGACGGCGATATCAAGGCTTCGGCCACCGAAAGCCTGCGTCATGAAATCACCGCGCTGCTGACACTCGCCACACCCAAGGACGAAGTCGTCCTGCGTTTGGAAAGCGGTGGCGGCATGGTCCACAGCTACGGTCTGGCCTCCTCGCAACTGGCCCGTATTCGTGAAGCCGGCGTGCCGTTGACCGTGTGTATCGACAAGGTCGCGGCCAGCGGCGGCTACATGATGGCGTGCATCGGCGACAAGATCATCAGTGCGCCGTTCGCCATCCTTGGCTCCATTGGCGTGGTCGCGCAGTTGCCCAACGTCAACCGCTTGCTGAAAAAGCACGATATCGACTTTGAAGTGCTGACCGCCGGTGAGTACAAACGCACCCTGACCGTGTTCGGCGAAAACACCGAGAAGGGCCGCGAGAAGTTTCAGGAAGACCTGGACATCACCCATCAGTTGTTCAAGAACTTTGTCGCTCGCTATCGTCCGCAACTGGCGATCGATGAAGTGGCCACAGGTGAAGTCTGGCTTGGTGTTGCAGCGCTGGACAAGCAACTGGTTGATGAACTCAAGACCAGCGACGAATACCTTGCGCAGAAGGCCAGACAGGCCGAGGTCTACCACCTGCACTACGCCGAGCGTAAAAGCCTGCAAGAGCGTATCGGCATGGCGGCCAGCGGTTCGGTGGATCGCGTGCTGTTGAGCTGGTGGAGTCGTCTGACCCAGCAACGTTTCTGGTAAAACAGTCGCGCATAAAAAAACGCCGGTCATTGACCGGCGTTTTTGTGTCCGCGGCAAACCCGCAGGTTTAGCGACGACGGAATAGCGGCAGGGGTTCGTCAGTGGCCGCCTGATAGGTCACCGAAAAATCCTTGAGGCCTTCAAGCGCTTCGTACGGGTCTTTGTCCGGGCGTATGGCAAAGGCGTCGAAACCGCAGCGGTGCATGTAGAACAACTGGTCACGCAACACATCGCCAATTGCCCGCAGTTCGCCTTTGAAACCGTAACGGTCACGCAGCAGGCGTGCGTTGGAGTAGTTGCGCCCGTCGGTGAACGCCGGGAAGTTAAGCGCGATCACCTGGAACTCGGCCACGTCAGGACCTATTTCCTCGGCCTCTTCGTCGGCATCAAGCCATACACCCAGGCCGCCGTCGCGTGCCTTGAGCATGCGGCTGTGTTCGCGCCACAGTTGCAGTGGAACGATCAGATCGTCGCAGTTGCTGATCTCGTCGATGTTGAAGTCCTTCGGCAACAGGTGCCAGGTTTCGTCGACGACTTCGTTGTTCTTAATGATTCGCTGCATAGACGCGTTCCTTGAAGAGGTCGATGCCAATACGCTGATAGGTGTCGATGAAGCGCTCGTCTTCGGTACGTTGTTCAACGTAAACGTCGATCAGCTTCGAGATGACGTCAGGCATGGCTTCCTGAGCGAAGGACGGGCCGAGGATCTTGCCCAGGCTCGCATCCCGGCTTGCGCTGCCGCCGAGGGAAACCTGATAGAACTCCTCACCTTTCTTGTCCACCCCGAGGATGCCGATGTGGCCGACGTGGTGGTGACCGCAGGCGTTCATGCAGCCGGAGATGTTCAGGTCCAGTTCACCGATGTCGAACAGGTAATCGAGGTCGTCGAAACGGCGCTGGATCGATTCGGCAATCGGGATCGACTTGGCGTTGGCCAGCGAGCAGAAATCACCGCCAGGGCAGCAAATGATGTCGGTCAGCAGGCCGATGTTCGGCGTGGCGAAACCACCTTCACGCAGCTCGCCCCACAGGGTGAACAACTGGCTCTGCTCGACGTCGGCCAGAATGATGTTCTGCTCGTGGGAGGTGCGCAGTTGACCGAAGCTGTAGCGCTCGGCCAGATCGGCGACGGCATCGAGTTGCTTGTCGGTGATATCGCCCGGGGCAACGCCGGTCGGTTTCAGCGACAGGGTCACGGCCACATAACCCGGCTTTTTGTGCGCGAGGGTGTTGCGGGTGCGCCAGCGAGCGAACCCGGGGTGTTCTTTGTCCAGCGCGGCCAGTTCGGCAGACTGGTTGTCCAGCGCCTTGTAGTCCGGGTCAACGAAGTGCTTGGCGACGCGATGCAGTTCGGCTTCGGTCAGCGTAGTCTGGCCACCGCGCAGGTGTTCCATTTCGGCATCGACTTTCTGCGCAAATACTTCAGGGGTCAGCGCTTTGACGAGGATCTTGATCCGCGCCTTGTATTTGTTGTCGCGACGGCCGTAACGGTTGTAGACCCGCAGGATGGCGTCGAGGTAGCTCAACAGGTCCTGCCAGGGCAGAAACTCATTGATGAACGCGCCGACGACCGGCGTACGACCGAGGCCGCCACCGACCAGCACGCGAAAGCCCAGTTCGCCAGCTTCGTTGTGCACTGGCTCCAGGCCAATGTCATGCACTTCAATGGCTGCGCGGTCAGCGGTCGAACCGTTGACGGCGATCTTGAATTTGCGTGGCAGGTAAGCGAATTCAGGGTGGAACGTGGTCCACTGACGCACGATCTCGCACCACGGGCGCGGGTCGATCACTTCGTCGGCAGCGACGCCGGCAAACTGGTCGGTGGTGACGTTGCGCAGGCAGTTGCCGCTGGTCTGGATCGCGTGCATCTGCACCGTGGCCAGTTCCGCCAGGATGTCCGGGATATCTTCAACCGCCGGCCAGTTGAACTGCACGTTCTGTCGTGTGCTGATGTGGGCGTAGCCCTTGTCGTAGTCGCGGGCAATCCTGGCCATCATGCGGGTCTGACGCGAAGTCAGTTGGCCGTAAGGCACTGCCACTCGCAACATCGGCGCGAAACGCTGGATGTAGAGGCCATTTTGCAGGCGCAGGGGACGGAATTCTTCCTCGCTCAGCTCACCTGCCAGATAGCGTCGGGTCTGATCACGGAACTGCTTGACGCGGTCCTCGATGATCCGCTGATCGTACTCGTCGTATACGTACATATAAGTCCTGTTCTCAGGCTTGGGCTACTCGGAAAACGCTGGGTTTTCGCTTGCTGGAGTCCGAGGTTGCCTCTGCAATTCTGCGCGCACGGCCGCGCACTCTCTAACGGAGCCGGGGCAATATACCCGTTTGCAGTTATGCGCAAAAGTGATGTTTGAGTATATGTAAAGAACCAAATCGCCTAACGAGAATGGCTGTCAACTAACCCACATTTGTCGTGCGGACAATCATCGTCTTAACTGTGGTCGAGTCTTTCTGCAATCACCGATAAAACCGACAAGAGGCGATGCAATGAGCAACCCAACCAAAGCAAGGAAAAGCGATAGCAGTGTCGATGCCTGGGCGATTGTGTTCCTGATCATTCTGGTCGTAGGAACGGCGGTATTCTGGGTCAGTCATCAGTAAGCGACCCCTCCGGGCCCGTGTCCGACGATTGTCGGACAAAAAACGGAATCAGGCGCCAGCAGCCGGTTTTCGAAGGCTATAATCGCGGCTGTTTTTCCTTGGGCCCGGCTGTTTCATGTTCAGGTTTTTTCACATCAGCTTTCTATTGTTTGGCGCGGTTTTCGCGTCCAGCGCGCGGGCGGAGTCCGTGCTGTTTCTCAATCCCGGCTCGACCGAGGAAACGTTCTGGGTCAGTTATTCGCAATTCATGCAGGCAGCCGCCCGGGATCTTGGCATTGATCTGCGCATTCTCTATTCCCTGCGTCGACCCGAACTGACACTCGCTCAGGCGCGTCTTGCGTTGCAGGGGCCGAATCGTCCCGATTACCTGATGTTCGTCAACGAGCAATACGTGGCGCCACAGATCCTGCGTCTGGCTCAAGACAGTGGCGTGAAGTTGTTCATCGTTAACGCTGCACTGACCCCCGACCAGCAAGCTCTGGTCGGCGAGCGCACGGATCGGGTCGGCAACCTGGTGCCGAACGATGAGGAGGGCGGCTACCTGATGATGAAGGCGTTGATTCGAATGCATCGGCCCGTGAGCGGGGGTGAGGAGATCGAATTGCTGGCGTTCTCCGGTTTGAAAATCACGCCGTCGGCGCAGTTGCGTGAGCACGGCATGCAGCGCGCACTGGCCGAACATCCGCAAGTACGTTTGCGCCAACGTGTCTACAGCGGCTGGACGCAGCAGCGCGCCTATGAACAGGCCAAACAGTTGTTCGCGCGCTATCCGAAGGTGTCACTGGTGTGGTCGGCCAACGATGAAATGGCCTTTGGCGCGATGCGCGCGTTTTCCGAGACCGGCAAAATCCCGGGGCAAGACGCCTTGTTCAGTGCGGTCAATACGTCACCGGCGGCGCTGCAGGCTCTGGTCGATGGGCGCTTGAGCGTGCTGTTGGGCGGACACTTCACTTTGGGCGGCTGGGCGCTGGTGGAACTGCATGACCACGAGCAGGGCGTGGATCTGGATCAGCATGGCGGCCGCGATCGTCAGGTGCCTTTGCTGCAACTGATCGATAAGGCTCATGCCCGGCGAATGCTGGCCATGGGAAGTTCGCCTGACTACGGCGTGAGATTTCGCAAACTCTCGGCCAAAGGGCGGCCAGCCTCGTACCGCTACCCGTTCACTTTCCAGGCCTTGATGCACTGAAGCACGTCAGACGCCGGCGAAATGCACGACCAGTTTGACGATGGCAAACAGCGTCAGCGCAAACACTGCGGTGAACACAATCCCCAATATCACGAAATGACTGGGTTTGCCGTGGGTGAAGTCCCTTGCCCGGTTCTTGCCGCTCTGCACGCCGAACGCCGCTGCCATCACGCTGTGCAGCATCTGCCAGAAACTCGGCGGTTTGTTGTCGACTGGATCGTCCATAAATCCCTCGTCTGCCATGTGTGTCAGACAAGCATAGCCAACCGTTTCAAGGGCACCGCAAAAACCACTGTGGGAGCCCGCTCGCTCCCACAGAGTATTGCGTTGAAGCTGGATTAGTTGTCGTAACCCAGATTCGGCGCCAGCCAGCGCTCCGTCACGCTCAGTTCCTGACCTTTGCGCGAGGTGTAGCTCTGCACCTGATCCTTGTCGACCTTGCCCACGGCGAAGTACTGCGCCTGCGGGTGGGCGAAATACCAGCCGCTGACCGCTGCCGCCGGGAACATCGCGTAGTGCTCGGTGAGGAATACACCGCTGCGCCCGGCGCGCATTTCGGCGGCTTCTGGGTCGAGCAGGGCGAACAATGCAGCTTTCTCGGTGTGATCCGGGCACGCCGGATAACCCGGCGCAGGACGAATGCCGGAGTATTGCTCTTTGATCAGCGCTTCGTTGTCGAGCACTTCATCCCGGGCATAGCCCCAGTGTTCTTTACGTACCTGCTGGTGCAGCCATTCAGCGCACGCCTCGGCCAAACGGTCGGCGAGTGCCTTGACCATGATCGAGTTGTAGTCGTCGCCGGCATCCTGATAAGCCTTGGCCACTTCTTCGGCGCCGATACCGGCGGTGGTGATGAAGCCACCGACATAGTCGATCACTTCGCTGTCCTTGGGCGCCACGAAGTCGGCCAGCGAGAAGTTCGGTTTGCCGTCGGTCTTGATGATCTGCTGACGCAGATGATGCAGCTTGGCCAATGGCTTGCCGTCATCGCCGTACAGCTCGATGTCGTCGTCATGCACCTGATTGGCTGGCCAGAAGCCGAACACCGCACGGGCACTGATCAGTTTCTCGTCGATCAGTTTGGCGAGCATTTCCTGAGCGTCTTTGTACAACGCTGTGGCGGCTTCACCGACCACTTCGTCTTCGAGGATGCGCGGGAACTTGCCGGCCAGATCCCAGGAGATGAAGAACGGCGTCCAGTCGATGTACTCGGCCAGTACCTTGAGGTCGATGTTCTCCAGCACTTTGCTGCCGGTGAAGGTCGGTTTGACCGGCTGGTAATTGGCCCAGTCGAACTGCGGTTTCTTCGCGATGGCGGCGGCGTAGCTCAGACGTTCGGTGCGGGCACTGCGGTTGGCGGTACGTTCGCGCACTTCGACGTATTCGGCTCGGGTTTTTTCAACGAAACCGGCCTTCAATTCCTTGGACAGCAACTGCGTTGCCACGCCGACCGCGCGGGAGGCGTCGGTCACGTAAACCACGGCGTCGTTGCTGTACTTGGGCTCGATCTTAACGGCAGTATGCGCTTTGGATGTGGTCGCGCCACCGATCATCAACGGCAAGTGGAAGTCCTGACGCTGCATTTCACGGGCAACGTGAACCATCTCATCCAGCGACGGGGTGATCAGGCCAGACAGCCCGATGATGTCGCACTTCTGCTCCTTGGCCACTTGCAGGATCTTTTCCGCCGGGACCATGACGCCGAGGTCGACGATGTCGTAGCCGTTGCAGCCAAGCACCACGCCAACGATGTTCTTGCCGATGTCGTGGACGTCGCCTTTCACCGTGGCCATGAGGATCTTGCCCTTGGCCTCAGGTTTGTCACCTTTTTCCAGTTCGATGAACGGGATCAGGTGCGCTACGGCCTGCTTCATTACACGGGCGGATTTGACCACCTGCGGCAGGAACATTTTGCCGGCACCGAACAGGTCGCCGACGATATTCATGCCCGACATCAGCGGGCCTTCGATCACTTCGATCGGGCGGGCGAATGACTGGCGCGATTGTTCGGTGTCTTCAACGATGTGTGTGGTGATGCCCTTGACGAGTGCGTGTTCCAGGCGCTTGTTGACGTCCCAGTTGCGCCACTCTTCGGTCTCGGCTTCCTTGACGCTGCCGTCGCCCTTGTATTTGTCAGCGATGGCGAGGAGGGCGTCGGTGCCTTCCGGTGTGCGGTTGAGCACCACGTCTTCGACCGCGTCGCGCAGTTCCTGCGGGATCTGGTCGTAGATTTCCAGCTGACCGGCGTTGACGATGCCCATGGTCAGGCCGGCGCGGATCGCGTACAGCAGGAACACCGAGTGAATCGCCTCACGCACCGGGTTGTTGCCGCGGAACGAGAACGACACGTTGGACACGCCGCCGGAGCTCAGGGCATACGGCAGTTCGTCGCGGATGTAGGCACAGGCATTGATGAAGTCCACAGCGTAGTTGTTGTGTTCTTCGATGCCGGTGGCCACGGCGAAGATGTTCGGGTCGAAGATGATGTCTTCCGGCGGGAAGCCGACTTCGTTGACCAGAATGTCGTAGGAGCGCTTGCAGATTTCTTTCTTGCGCGCTTCGGTGTCGGCCTGGCCGGCTTCGTCGAACGCCATCACCACCACGGCGGCGCCGTAGCGCTTGCACAGCCTGGCGTGATGGATGAACTGCTCGACGCCTTCTTTCATGCTGATCGAGTTGACGATGCCCTTGCCCTGAATGCATTTCAGGCCGGCTTCGATCACTTCCCATTTCGAGGAGTCGATCATGATCGGTACGCGGGAGATGTCCGGCTCGCCGGCAATCAGATTGAGGAAGGTCACCATGGCCTTCTTCGAATCGAGCATCCCTTCGTCCATGTTGATGTCGATCACCTGCGCGCCGGCCTCGACCTGCTGCAGGGCAACTTCCAGGGCTTCGGTGTAGTTGTCTTCGCGGATCAGACGGGCGAACTTGGCCGAACCTGTGATGTTGGTCCGCTCGCCGACGTTGACGAACAACGAGCTGCGATCGATGGTGAACGGCTCCAGGCCCGAGAGGCGGCAGGCCTTGGGAATATCCGGGATTTGTCGCGGCGCGTAACCGGCCACGGCGTTGGCAATGGCTTCGATGTGGCCCGGAGTGGTGCCGCAGCAGCCGCCGACAATATTGAGGAAGCCGCTTTGGGCGAATTCTTCAATGACTTTGGCGGTTTGCGACGGCAGTTCGTCGTACTCACCGAATTCGTTCGGCAGGCCGGCGTTCGGGTGCGCGGAAACGTGGGTGCTGGCCTTGTTCGACAGTTCTTCCAGATACGGACGCAATTCGCTGGCGCCAAGGGCGCAGTTCAGGCCCACCGAAATCGGCTTGGCGTGGGCCACGGAGTTCCAGAACGCTTCGGTGGTCTGGCCCGACAAGGTCCGCCCGGAGGCGTCGGTGATGGTCCCGGAAATCATGATAGGCAGTTCGAGGTGCAACTCTTCGAACACTCCTTGCACGGCGAAGATCGCCGCTTTGGCGTTGAGGGTGTCGAAGATGGTTTCGATCAGGATCAGGTCGGCGCCGCCCTCGATCAGGCCTTTGGTGGCCTCGGTGTAGTTCTCCACCAGCTCATCAAAGGTGACGTTGCGGTAGCCAGGGTTGTTGACGTCAGGCGACAGCGAACAGGTGCGGCTGGTGGGGCCGAGCACGCCAGCGACGAAGCGCGGCTTGTCCGGGTTCTCCAGGGTCTTGGCGTCGGCGACTTTGCGCGCCAGGCGCGCGCCCTCTACGTTTAGTTCGTACGCCAGCTCTTCCATGCCGTAGTCGGCCATGGAGATGCGGGTGGCGTTGAAGGTGTTGGTTTCCAGAATGTCGGCGCCGGCATCCAGATAAGCCTTTTCGATGCCGCCGATGACGTCCGGACGGGTGATCACCAAGAGGTCGTTGTTGCCCTTGACGTCACTCGGCCAGTCCGCGAAGCGTTTACCGCGATAATCCTGCTCTTCGAGCTTGTAGCTCTGGATCATCGTGCCCATACCGCCGTCGAGTATCAGGATGCGCTCTTTGAGGGCGTGCTTGAGAGCTTGAAGGCGGACGCTGCGATCGGACATTTGGACTACTCGGAAAGACCATTACGAAGGAGCGGGATCATAACAAACCTGTGCGCTTTTAGAGCATGTGGCGGTTTTGCATGAATATCGCTCATGTTGGTACGACCGTCATACTGTAGAATCTCAGCGTTTTTCTTCAGGATCGGGATCAGGGACATGTCGTACCGCGTCATCAGCATCGTTTTGCTGTTCTTGAGCTGGGGCGCTGCGGCGCAAGATCCCGCGCTTTCTTATACCCGTGATATCCAGCCGATTTTCACCGAGAAGTGCGTGGCCTGCCATGCGTGCTACGACTCCGCTTGTCAGCTCAACCTGGGCAGCGGCGAAGGCGCCGGGCGTGGCGCGAGCAAAATGCCGGTCTACGACGGCGAGCGCACTCAGGCGGCGCCAACTACCCGGTTGTTCTACGACGCTTTCGGCAAGCGCGCCTGGCAGCAAAAGGGTTTCTATTCGGTACTTGATGCACAGGGCAGTCAGGCGGCTTTGATGGCCCGCATGTTGGAGCTGGGGCACAAAACCCCGTTGACGCCGAACGCCAGACTGCCAGAAGAAATCGCCCTGGGCCTGAACCGGGAAAACATGTGCACCATGCCTGCCGAGTTCGAGGCGTACGCCGGTGCCCATCCGAAAGAAGGC
Source organism: Pseudomonas sp. RA_15y_Pfl2_54 (assembly GCF_963971015.1). Classification (NCBI taxonomy): domain Bacteria; kingdom Pseudomonadati; phylum Pseudomonadota; class Gammaproteobacteria; order Pseudomonadales; family Pseudomonadaceae; genus Pseudomonas; species Pseudomonas sp. RA_15y_Pfl2_54. Next base: position 35,084 of record NZ_CAXAPN010000025.1, on the reverse strand, counting down.
ATGCCGCTGGCGGTCACCGGTCTGACTGATCAGCAATACCAAGCGCTGCAACGCTGGCTGGCGTCTGGCGCACCCATTGACGAACAGGGTCTGGCGCCCAGCAGCAAAGAAGCGATGCAGATTGTCCAGTGGGAAAATCTGCTCAACACGCCCGGAGCCCGGGAGAGTCTGGTCGGGCGCTGGCTGTACGAACACTGGTTCCTGGCGCACATCTATTTCAAGGACGGTGAGCCAGGGCACTACTTTCAGTGGGTGCGTTCGCGCACGCCAACCGGACAACCCATCGACCTGATTGCCACTCGTCGCCCGAATGACGATCCGGGGACTCAGGTGTATTACCGCTTGTGGCCGGTCCAAGGCGTGATCGTTCACAAAACGCACATCACCTACCCGCTGAGCGCGGCAAAAATGGCGCGGGTCAAAAGCCTGTTCTACAGCGGCAACTGGCAGGTCAACGCCTTGCCGGGTTACGGGCCGCAGAGCCGGGCCAATCCGTTCGCCACGTTCGAGGCCATTCCGGCGCAGGCGCGCTATCAGTTCATGCTCGATAACGCCGAGTATTTCGTCCGCACCTTTATACGTGGCCCGGTGTGCCGAGGGCAGATCGCGACCGACGTTATACGCGACAACTTCTGGGCGCTGTTCCAGGCTCCGGAACATGACTTGTACATCACCGATCCCAACTATCGTGGTCAGGCCACACCGTTGCTGGCCATGCCCGGGCAAAACGACGATGTCGGCAGCGTCCTGAGCCTCTGGCGCGACTACCGCAACAAACGTAACGAATACGAAGCCCTGCGCCGTGACAGTTACGCCGACCAGCCGGCGCCGAGCTGGTCGACGCTGTGGGCGGGCAACGACAATGCGTTGCTGAGCATCTTCCGCCACTTCGACAGCGCCTCAGTCACCAAAGGCCTGATCGGCGAGGTGCCGCAGACGATGTGGTTGTTCGACTATCCGTTGCTGGAGCGCACCTATTACCAGTTGGCGGTCAACTTCGATGTGTTCGGCAACGTTTCGCATCAGGCGCAAACCCGCCTGTATTTCGATCTGATCCGTAACGGCGCCGAGCAAAACTTCCTGCGCCTGATGCCCGCCGACTCCCGTGAGGATTACCTCGACGATTGGTATCAGAGCAGTGGCCAGTTCAAGATGTGGCTGGATTACGAGTCCATCGACGACGACAAGCCGACCGCGCTGAAACTCAACAAGAAAGACCCGAAACACGATTTCGCCATGCAGTTGCTGGCGCGTTATGGCGACCTCGACGCCCAACCTGACCCGATCAACCGTTGCGAGGGCGCCTATTGCTCACGCCCGAATATCGATCCGGCGCTGCAAAACGCCGAACAGGCGCTCAGTCGCCTGACATCGCGCCCCGCCGCCGGGTTGAAGGTGATCGACCAGTTGCCGGAAGCGACGATGTTGCGTATTGAAACTGCCAGTGGCAAACGCGAGGTCTATAGCCTGTTGCGCAATCGCGCGCACAGCAACGTGGCGTTCTTGCTCGGTGAGTCGCTGCGTTATCAGCCGGGCCTCGACACGATCACTCTTTACCCGGGCGTGCTCAGCAGTTATCCGAACTTCATCTTCAATATTCCCGCCGAGCAAGTGCCTGAGTTTGTCGATGCAATGGAAAACGCCAAAGACGCCAACCGCTTCGAAAAAATCGTCGAACGCTGGGGTATTCGCCGCAGTCATCCGCAGTTCTGGTTCTATTTTCACGACTTGAGCCAGTACCTCCACGAAACCGATCCGGTTGAAGAGGGGGTGCTGGACATGAATCGATACGAGAATCTCTGATCTGCCTTTGAGAAGGGCCTGCTGTCACAACCTTCAGCGGCGGCGCAATGCCTGTCGGATGTTTGTCGTCTGTGTTTTGGTAATCGGCGTCGGCTCCTGGTTGAGTTACCCATGGTTGGGAAAACGTGGCTACCGTTGGCTCAAGGCACGGACAGAAGGTCAGTCTGTCGAGAATCTTTCCCGACAAAAATACTAGGACTTTGTCCGGCGCAACGATTGGCGTAAACTGCGCCCAAGCCTGCGAGGAGTTTCCATGACCGCTATTACCATTACTGACGCCGCCCACGATTACCTGGCCGATCTGCTCTCCAAGCAGAACACCCCGGGAATCGGCATCCGCGTCTTCATCACCCAGCCTGGCACCCAGTACGCCGAAACGTGCATTGCCTACTGCAAGCCGGGCGAAGAAAAGCCGGAAGACACGGCGCTGGGGCTCAAAAGCTTCACCGCTTATATCGATTCGTTCAGCGAAGCGTTCCTGGACGACGCGGTCGTCGACTACGCCACCGACCGCATGGGTGGTCAACTGACCATCAAGGCGCCAAACGCCAAAGTGCCGATGGTCAACGCCGACAGCCCGGTCAACGAACGTATCAATTACTACCTGCAAACCGAGATCAACCCGGGGCTGGCCAGCCACGGCGGTCAGGTCAGCCTGATCGATGTAGTCGAAGACGGCATCGCCGTGCTGCAGTTCGGTGGTGGTTGTCAGGGTTGCGGTCAAGCGGACGTCACCCTGAAGGAAGGCATTGAGCGCACCTTGCTCGAGCGCATTCCAGAGCTCAAAGGCGTTCGTGACGTGACCGACCATACGCAGAAAGAAAACGCCTATTACTAAGGTGTTCGCTGCGAGCATGAAAAACGGCGCCCCGTGAGCGCCGTTTTTTATGCGTGATGTTCAAGAATGTCTTCAGGGGCGATACAAGTGCGCATGCCCGGCGCGATACAGCGAGGACTCACTGAATACCTCACTGCCCAGCACCCGCCCAACCAGAATCAACGCCGTGCGCCGAAACCCTTTGGCGGCGACCTTCTGGGCAATATCCCCCAGCGTTCCCACCACCCAGTCCTGATCCGGCCATGTCGCCCGGTGAATTACCGCTATCGGGCAGTCTTCGCCGTAATGCGGCAATAGTTCAGCAAGGATTTTCTCCAGATGATTGACCCCCAGATGGATCGCCATGGTCGCGCCATGTTGCGCCAGGCTTCCAAGTTCTTCGCCTGCGGGCATGGCGGTCTTGTCGGCATAACGGGTCAGTATGACGCTTTGCGACACGTCAGGCAGGGTCAGTTCTGCGCCTAACAACGCGGCGCATGCTGCGGTGGCCGTCACGCCGGGGATGATCTCGAAGGGAATATCCAGCTCGCGCAAATAACGAATCTGCTCGCCAATGGCGCCATACAGGCTCGGATCTCCCGAATGCACGCGTGCGACATCCTGGCCCTTGGCGTGCGCGGTTTTGATCAGTTCGATGATCTGCTCCAGATGCAATTCAGCGCTGTTGACCAGCGTCTGCGCCTGATGACCTTCCAGCACCGCTGCCGGTACCAACGAACCTGCATAGATGATCACCGGGCAATTGCGGATCAGCCGTTGGCCTTTGACGGTGATCAGTTCCGGGTCGCCGGGGCCGGCACCGATGAAGTAGACGGTCATGTAGGAATCCTGTGAAAAGCGCGGCGGGGCAATGCTTCAGATGAAGATTGCTCATGATCAAAGACGAGGATTATCGGGATTTTACGCAGCGCCAGCCAATGCCAATGTTGCCTGAGCGTATTTCTGCCGGGATATCAGCAGTTTTGCCGGTGCCTGAATCAACTGTTCAGCCAGCGCCAAAGCCGCGCTCTCTGCCACTCCATAGCAACCGGTGCGTTCGTAGGCGATCTGTGAATGGTGACTGAGCCGTTGCTGGTAATTGGCCAATTCTTCGCGGCTGAAGTAGCGCAATGGCAAGGCCAATTGTGCAGCAAGTTCCTGCAGCCCGGGTTCATCGCGTTTCAAATCGATACTGGCCAAGGCTTTGACCGCTCCAAGCTCGATGCGATGCGCTTGCAAGGCCTGATCGAGTAACGCGCGCAGCGTGCTGGCAGGGCAGCCGCGCTGGCAGCCCAGGCCGACCACTAAGGTCGGCGCTGCACTGTCTCGGGTCATGCGTGGTATTGGCCATCGCTTTTGCGGCGGAACAACCACGCACTGATCAGGCCAAGGGCCAGCCAGAACGCCACGTTGGTCAGATGCGAAGCGATTTTGAACTGAGCTTCCAATGCTTCAGGGGCCAGCATCGAATGCACTTGTGGTTGTGGCGCGCCGATCACATGTGGCACCGCAAGGATCGCCACACCGAGGATCTTCATCAGCCAGTGACGGCTGAACGCTATCAGGGCGAGGCCGACCGCAGTAGAGGCGGCAGTGCCGATCCACCACGTCTGCCGTGAGGCCAGATCTGCGGCAGCGGTGCCCGGCAGCTCAGGCGGTAGGCCAAGGGTGGGGGCGAGTACGAACGTTGCGTAACCGGCCAGCCCCCAAAGCAGACCTTGCGAGGTTTTGGTCGGCGCACGCAGGGTGTAGAGCCCCGCGAGCATCAGGGCGAATCCCACGGCGACCACCAGATTGCCGCCGGTGGTCGAGACCACGCGCTGCCAGCCATCTTCCGGCTCCCAGGCTTCGCTATCGTGGGTGTGCGCAGCAGAGCCGGCGGCGTGTTCGTGGACTTGTGCCACCGGTTCGGATTTCTCGAAGGTTTCTGCCTGCAGAATCAGCGGCGAAACCCAGAAGCTTTGCAGCAGAGTGAGAAGCAGGGCGGCCAGCAGACCGCTGAAACCTGCCGTTTGTGCAATTCGCTTGATCATGTCGGCAGGCCTCAGTGGCACGGGAACGCAGCGCTGTGGCGGGTATCGTGGGCGGCGTTGTGCACGGCTTCGATGTGCGAGAAACCGGCGAAGTAGACGAGGCCCGCACCCACAATCGACGCGAAAACAGCGGCGGTCAGGCGTTGGCTCAGGGTGGTGGTGCTGGAGATTTTGTCCGTGTTGCTGCCGGTGCTGCTGATGATCGACATGGCGCTTCCCTCTGGAATGTCAGCGAGGCAGTCGAGCGCATGAAGCCCCGGCGTGCGAGTACGCAGGGGTTCGAACAGCGCCCGCCCACCGCGGGTTTGTTATGTTCAGCGACACAAAAGGTATGCGTGCTGTGTGTTGCGGGCCGGTCTCCGGGCTCACGAGGGGTTGGCGCTGGGCCCGACCTGCAAGCATCTCCTTCCCATGCCGTATCGGCACAGTGGATCTGATGCTTCGCTCGCTTACCGTTGCGGGGGCAGCACCGGACTGACATGGGCTTGAGTAAAGCACATGATTCACCGGTTTCCCGTTTCACCCTGTGAAGGGCACCCGTAACAAGTTGTGTAGGAGAGCATGGGTGGGGGATTTGAGTCAATTGGATGGGTTGGATATGCCCTCAAACCCAATCCCAATCCAAACATTGACCCATCAGCAAGCCATGCGTAGCCTTGTGCTTTCGAGGTTCTTCGGCACTGGCCGAAGCTAAGAAGGGAACGCGGTCAATGCCGCGGCTGCCCCCGCAACTGTGAACGGTGAAGTTCACTGCCACGCCACTGCCAGCCCTTGCACAAGGCGCCAGCGGGAAGGCGCAGTGAATGCCAGGCCCAGCGCCTGAACGCCGTCAGCCAGGAGACCTGCCTCGTCACAGTTTCTCACTACAACCGGGCGGGGTGATCCGGTGGCGAACGCTTCCGGCGCGCACGCGCGTTGCCGGTTCTCGTCCCGTATGCCCGCCACCTTGCCAAAGGGCATATCGATGAAAACACTGGCCAAACTCCCCGTCACCATCGTCACCGGCTTCCTCGGTTCGGGTAAAACCACGTTGTTGCGACACATGCTCGACAACGCACAGGGCCGTCGCATCGCGGTGATCGTCAATGAATTCGGTGAGTTGGGCATCGACGGTGAAATCCTCAAACAGTGCACCATCGGCTGCACCGAAGAAGAAGCCACCGGCCGCGTTTATGAACTGGCCAACGGTTGCCTGTGCTGCACGGTGCAGGAAGAGTTTTTCCCGGTGATGCGCGAACTGGTGGCCCGCCGCGGCGACCTCGACCACATTCTCATCGAAACTTCGGGCCTGGCCCTGCCAAAACCGCTGGTACAAGCCTTTCAGTGGCCGGAAATCCGCAGCGCCTGCACCGTTGATGCGGTGATCACCGTGGTCGACAGCCCGGCCGTGGCCGCTGGCACTTTTGCTGCGTTCCCGGATCAGGTCGATGCCCAGCGCAAACTCGATCCGAACCTGGATCACGAGTCGCCCTTGCACGAACTGTTCGCCGACCAACTGGCCAGCGCCGATCTGGTGATCCTCAACAAGGCCGACCAGACCAGCCCTGAAGATCTGGCCCGGGTGCGCCTCGAAGTCGCCGAAGAGCTGCCGCCAGCGGTGAAGATCATCGAGGCCAGCAACGGTCGCGTGCCGTTGGACGTGCTGATCGGTCTGGGGGCAGGCTCTGAAGAGCATATCGACAGCCGCCACAGCCATCACGATCATCACCACGACGGTTATGACGACCACGATGACCACGATCACGACGCCTTCGATTCGATCTCCATCGAACTGCCGCAAGCCGACGAAAGCCTGCTGCTCGATGCGCTGACGCAACTGGTGGTCCAGCACGGTATCCTGCGCGTCAAGGGTTTCGCGGCGATACCGAACAAACCGATGCGTTTGCTGATTCAAGGCGTGGGCACGCGTTTCGACAAGCATTTCGACCGGCAGTGGGGCGCCGATGAAGCGCGCGTCACCCGTCTGGTACTGATCGGTCAGGAACTCGACGCCACTCAACTCGAAGCGCAACTTCGCGCCGCACTCAGCGTTTAAGCCATGCACCTGCTCAGGACCCAGCCCGGCGGTTTCGTGTCGGATGACAACATTGCCGACCTTGGGCAAACCCCCGCCGAACTGGTGATCCTGTGCAGCGGCGACTCCAGCCTGGCGTTGCTCGCCGAAGCGGCGCAGCAATTGCCCGAGGATTATCCGAGCCTGCGCCTGGCCAACCCGATGCAGGTGCAGAATCACGCCTCGGTCGATCTGTATGTCGATGAAGTGTTGCGCCATGCCAAGGTGATTCTGATCTCGCTGCACGGTGGCATTGCCTATTGGCGCTACGGTGTCGAGCGTCTGGTCGAGCTGGCCGAGCGTGGTGTGCAGGTGATTATGGTGCCGGGCTGCGATCGCCCCGACCCGGAACTCAGTGAGCTGAGCACCGTCGGCGCGGTCGACCGCGACCGGCTCTGGCAGTTCTTGCGACAGGGCGGCATGGGCAATGCGCTGGATTTCTTTCATTGTCTGGCCAACCGCTGGCTCGCACGCGATTACGCCTGGGCCGAGCCGCAACCCCTGCCGCGCACAGCGATTTACCATCCGCATAAAAACGCCGCCGCACTGAGTGACTGGCAACAAGCCGATTGGCTGGCCGATCAACCGGTTGCGGCGGTGCTGTTTTACCGCTCGCATTTGCAAGCGGCGAACACCGCGTTCATCGATGTTTTCTGTCAGCGCTTGCAGGCAGCGGGACTCAATCCGCTGCCTATAGCGGTGGCCAGTCTGAAAGAACCCGGCTGCCTGTCGATGGTCGAGGATTGGCTGGATGAAGTTGAGGCAGGGGTGATTCTCAACACCACCGGTTTCGCTCAGTCGAACCCGGAAGCGCCGCATCTGCGGCCGTTTCGTCGCAACATCCCGGTGATCCAGGCGATCTGCGCCCAGGACAACGAACCAGGCTGGCGCGACAGCGAGCAAGGCCTCGGGCCACGGGACCTGGCAATGCACATTGCGTTGCCGGAACTCGACGGACGCATCATCAGCCGCCCGATCAGTTTCAAGGATCTGGCCTGGCGCAGCGAGCGTAGCCAATCCGATGTGGTCTGCTACCGGGCGCAACCCGAGCGCATGGATTTTGTCGCCGAACTGGCGCGCCGCTGGATTGATCTCGCGCGGGTACCGAACACCGAGAAACGCATTGCGCTGATCCTCGCCAACTACCCGACCCGCGACGGGCGTATCGGTAACGGCGTTGGCCTCGACACGCCGGCAGCCGCGCTGAATATTCTTCGAGCGTTGCAGGCTGAGGGTTATCCGATAACCGCCGAGCTGCCGGACAGCGGCACTGAGTTGATCCAGCAGTTGCTCGGTGGAGTCAGCAATGACCTCGACACGATTGACCAGCGTCCATGCCTGCAAAGTCTGGCGATGGACGATTACATGACAATGTTCAACGCGCTGCCCGAAGCCAATCGTGCCGCGGTGGTTGAGCGTTGGGGGGCGCCGCAAAAAGACCCGATGTGCCGTGACGGGCGAATGATGATCGCCGGCCTGCGCTTTGGCCTGACCTTCATCGGCATCCAGCCGGCGCGGGGGTATCAGGTTGATCCGAGTGCGGTGTACCACGACCCGGATCTGGTGCCGCCACACGGTTATCTGGCCTTCTATTTCTGGCTGCGCAACACGTACAGCGCCCACGGCGTGATTCACGTCGGCAAGCACGGCAACCTCGAATGGTTGCCGGGCAAAGGCGTCGGGCTCTCGGAGAATTGCTGGCCGGACGCGTTGCTCGGGCCACTGCCGAATATCTATCCGTTTATCGTCAATGACCCGGGCGAGGGCGCTCAAGCCAAACGGCGTACACAAGCGGTGATCATCGATCATCTGATGCCACCGCTGACCCGCGCCGAAACCTATGGCCCGCTGCGTAATCTGGAGCTGTTGGCGGACGAATATTACGAGGCGCAACTGCTCGATCCGCGTCGTGCCCGTGAGTTGCAGCGCGACATTCTGCAATTGGTGCGCGACACGCAAATTGATCGCGAACTGCAACTGGACACGGCGCTGGACAGCGATGCCGACGCGGCAATCTGGCTGCCGCGTCTGGACACTTATTTGTGCGATCTGAAGGAATCGCAGATCCGCGATGGCCTGCACATCTTCGGCGAGTCGCCAACCGGGCGTTTGCGCATCGATACGTTGTTGGCGCTGCTGCGCATTCCACGCGGTGACGGCAAAGGTGCGCAGTCGAGCCTGCTCCGGGCGTTGGCCAAGGCATTTGAACTGGGTTTTGATCCGTTGGACTGTGCATTGGCCGATCCGTGGGTTGGTCCGCGTCCAGAGCAACTGCAACAGGTCAGCAATGACGTCTGGCGCACCGCCGGCGATACCCGCGAACGCCTCGAACTGTTGGCCACAGAACTGATCTCCCAAACACTGCAAATCGCCTGTTGGAGCGGGCTTGCTCGCGAAGGTGTCGTGTCGGCCAACACTGCTTGCACTGACACACCGCTTTGGCGAGCAAGCTCGCTCCCACAGGGACCGGGTGGGTCTGACGTGAATGCGATTATCCAGGCGCTGCACGAAGTGGTCGCTCCGCGCCTGGACGCCTGCGGCCCGGCGGAAATGCGCGGCCTGCTCGATGCCTTGAGCGGGCGCTTCGTCCCCGCCGGCCCGAGCGGCGCGCCAAGTCGAGGCCGGCTCGACGTGCTGCCGACCGGGCGCAACTTCTACTCGGTCGATGTGCGCAACCTGCCGACCACCACCGCGTGGCGCATCGGGTTCCAGTCCGCGACACTGATTCTCGAACGACATTTGCAGGATCACGGTGACCACCTGCGTCAGCTCGGCCTGTCGGTGTGGGGCACCGCGACCATGCGTACCGGTGGCGACGACATCGCCCAGGCCATGGCGCTGATGGGGGTGCGGCCGGTGTGGGCCACGGGCAGTCAGCGGGTCGATGATTTCGAGATCCTGCCGCTGAGTCTGCTGGATCGCCCTCGGGTTGACGTGACACTGCGGGTGTCCGGGTTTTTCCGCGATGCGTTTGCCAACCTGATCCGCTTGTTCGACGCGGCGGTGCAAGCGGTGGCAGCGCTGGATGAACCGGACGATCTCAATCCTTTGGCGGCCAAAGTGCGCGCCGAACGCGAAGCCCTGTTGCAATCGGGCCTCGATGAAGACGCTGCACGGCGCCAGGCCGGTTGGCGTATTTTCGGGGCCAAGCCCGGCGCTTACGGCGCAGGCGTGCAGGGCGCCATCGACGGTCGTCTGTGGCAGACCCGCGAGGATCTGGCCGAGGTTTATGTGAACTGGGGGGCTTATGCCTATGGTGGCTCCGACGAAGGCACCGCAGCTCGCGAACAATTCGTTCAGCGTTTGAGTCAGGTGCAAGCGGTATTGCAGAACCAGGACAACCGCGAGCACGACTTGCTCGATTCCAACGATTATTACCAGTTCCAGGGCGGCATGCTCGCTGCCGTGGAAAGCCTGCGCGGCGAAGCAGCGGCGAGTTATCACGGTGATCATAGTCAGCCGGATCTGCCGAAGATCCGCACCTTGAAGGAGGAGCTCAACCGGGTGATCCGCTCGCGGGCAGCGAACCCGAAATGGATCGACGGGGTCAAACGCCACGGCTATAAAGGCGCGTTTGAAATGGCGGCGACCGTGGATAACCTGTTTGCCTTCGACGCGACGACGCAATTGATCGACGATCATCAATACGCATTGCTGGCCGATGCTTATCTGCTTGATCCGGCCACCCGGGATTTTGTTCGCGAGCATAATCCCCACGCACTGCGCGACATGACCGAGCGCATGCTCGAAGCGCAACAGCGGGGGATGTGGCAGGCGCCGGGCGCCTATAAAGAGGCTCTCGAAAATCTGCTGCTGGACATAGAAGAAGACACCTGATGCAGCTCATTTCAAATGTGGAAGCATTTCACCGACCATGACCGAGTACTGATAATGACCGACACCCCGCATTTCCCACTCTCCGCCGTGGTCGGCGCCGATGATTTGAAACTCGCCCTGTGCCTCACCGCCATCGACCCGAAAATCGGTGGTGTGCTGATCGAAGGCCCACGCGGCATGGCCAAGTCCACCCTGGCCCGTGGCCTTGCGGATCTGCTCGCCAGCGGCCAGTTCATCACGCTTCCGCTGGGCGCCACCGAAGAACGTCTGGTCGGTACTCTCGATCTCGACGCGGCCCTGAGCGATGGCCGGGCTCAGTTTTCCCCCGGGGTGCTGGCCAAGGCTGACGGCGGCGTGCTGTACGTCGATGAAGTGAACCTTTTGCCCGATCATTTGGTGGATCTGCTGCTCGACGTCGCGGCCAGCGGCACCAACCTGATCGAGCGCGACGGCATCTCCCATCGGCATTCGGCGAAGTTCGTCCTGATTGGCACCATGAACCCGGAGGAGGGTGAGTTGCGCCCGCAACTGCTCGACCGCTTCGGCTTGAACGTTGCCCTTAGCGGCCACACCGCACCGACCGAGCGCGGTCAGATCATCCGTCGGCGACTGGATTTCGACAGCGACCCACACGCGTTCTGCGCTCTGTGGGAAACCGCGCAGCAAGCCCTTCGCGAGCGCTGTGAAACCGCCCGCAGCACCTTGGCCGGCATTCCTCTGGATGATGCGGCACTGGCGCAAATCACCGAGCGCTGCTTTGTCGCTGGCGTCGATGGTCTGCGTGCCGACCTCGTGTGGTTGCGCGCAGCCCGGGCCCATGCCGCATGGCGCGGCGCCACGGCCATCGCCGAGGAGGACATCGACGCGGTGGCGGAATTTGCCTTGCGCCACCGTCGTCGTGAACAAGCCCCGTCGAGTTCTCAGCAACAAGCCGCGCAATCGCCGTCAAACGCGCAGGCCAACCCGGACGAAGGGCAGGGCCAGTGGGGCGACATGCCGGCACCAGCGCTCGCCACCGGCAGCCGTCGCGAAGTGCCGAGCTGGCCAAAAAAGATGTAGGCATTCGCCCCCGATCCGACGCGGGGGCGAATGCCAGACCCCGCGCCGGACAACTCGACAACGGACGCCAAGGTAAATGTCATGCGGCTCGCAGTGGCTCGGTCAACTGGCCGGGCACGTTGCTCAATGGTCGTCCGCAAAAACGTGAAGATCTGCTGTTTCAACTGCGCACCCGTTTACCCCAGGAATTGTGGCTGGTGATCGTCGATGCCTCGGCCTCGACCCGCCGTCATAACGCACTGAGCGATGCCAAGGGCCTGCTCGCGCAACTGTTCGACGACGCCTATCGCCAGCGTGCGCGGCTGGCGTTGCTGACCGCCAGTGGTGCGGTGCCCAAATGGCAGGTACAAGGGTTGAAGGCCTCAAGCGGTTTGCGTGTCTGGCTGGATGGGTTGGGCGCGGGGGGCGGGACGCCGTTGCTCGCGGCGTTGACGCAGGCGCAGCAGTGGCTGACAGTGCGGCGCAAGCGCTTTCCTGTCGAGCAACAGCGTTTGCTGGTGGTGACGGATGGGCGTTTGAAGGCGTGGACCGGGTTGCCGGCGCTGGACTGTCCGGGGCTGTTGATCGATATCGAGCGCGGACCGATCCGTTTGGGCCGGGCGAAGGATCTGGCAGGGACGCTGGGGGCGGAGTATCGGCATATCGATGACCTCTGAAACCTGCAGCGGCTGACAAGGCCACTCGGCTTCAGATCTGCCGACATAATTCGAACCACTGCTCTATGCTCCAACCCAGCCCAATCACAAGGAGTGAGCGATGCGAATGCTGGTCACCAATCCTGAGGACGATTTTCGTGTCAAGGCTTACGCCGGCACCAACGGCGTGCTGCTGGCAATGGACCTCGCCGAGCCACGTCGCCAAGGCCTGCTCGGGTTTGCCATCGAAAAGCAGCAGGGCGACAAGCCTTGGCTGTTTCTCTTCAACAGCCTGACCTTCCCCGGCAAAGCCCACACGTTTGCGCAGTTTCACGCCACCCCCAGCGATAAGGCGCCGCTGCAAAAATTTCGCTGGGCCGATTACGCGGTCAATCCGGGGATGACGATTCACTATCGCGTTCACCTGGCTTATGGCACGCCGGATGCGCCGCAACTGGGCGAGTCGCTGGAGTTGACCATTACTTCAGACGACGGTCATCCGGCCAACCAGCGTGTGATTTTCAACCGCGCGGTGGCCGCCAGTCAGGCCTTCCAGCGCAAGTTTCCCGATCTCGATGCGCAACTTAGCGCTAACAAGAACATGCCCATCGAAGCCTGGCCCGATGCGGCACGGCAATGGCTGGAAAACGGCTTGCTCGGGCGCTTGCTGGGGTTTATCGCGCGCGCCACCGATGGTGAGTGGGCGCTGGACATCGCGATTTATGAATACCAACTGCAAGCCATCGTCGATGCCGTGAACGCTGCGTTCGAACGGGGCGTGCGGGTGCGAGTGCTGTATCACGCCCGCCCCGATGACGACGACACCACTCTCAACGAGGCGAGTCTTGCGAAGCTGCCGGCGACGAGTAAACGTGGGCGGGTCACCCACAATATCTTTCACAACAAATTCATCGTCCTCAGCCGTGTCGATGCCGCGGGTCAACGCCAGCCGCAGGCAGTGCTGTGCGGCAGCACCAATTTCACCGCCAACGGTGTTTATCGTCAGGCCAATGTTGTGCATGTGCTCGATGAGGTGGCGGTCAGCACCCGCTATCTGCAAACCTTCGAGGAAGTCTGGGCGACACCGGCAGATGTCGGCGCGACCCGTGCGTGGATCACCGAACACAACCCGATGGACGCCACGCAGCCGCTGTTCACCGGTTTCTCGCCGCGCACGGGCGGTGCGGATTTGAGCGAGTTCGTCGAGATCATCGAGTCGGCGAAGAAGGACGTGTTGTTCGTCACCGCCTTCGCGTTGCCTGACGCGATCCTCAATGCCTTGCTTGGCCAACCCCATGACGACATCCTGCGCTTCGGCCTGCAAAACACGACCAGCCGCATCACCGGGTTCCATGCCGATCGTAGCGCCGAATTCGCCGCCACGGCGTTACTCAACACCGGTCTGGAGGGTTGGCTACGCGAAAACATGAAAGGCCAGAAGGGCAATCTGTTGGTGCACACCAAAGTGGTGTTGACTGACTTCACCACTGACATGCCGACCCTCATCAGCGGCAGCCATAACCTCAGCGCCTCGGCCAGCAACGGCAATGACGAAAACTACCTGATCATTCGCGGCGATACCAATCTGGCGGATCGTTATGGGTTGGAGTTGCTGCGGTTCTACGAGCATTACCGGTTTCGTTATTTCGCGAAGAAACTGGCATTGAAGCAGGTGCGGCCGTTGGCGGTGGATGACAGTTGGGCTAACGATTATTACGTCCAAGGGGATTTGCGTGAGTTGTCGCGCCTGCGATTTGCCGGGCGCTAAGTCGTTGTTATTGAGGCCGTTCGAAACGACGTATTTTTCAAGAAATACAGATTTTGAAATGATTTCAGGCTGTAAGAAAAGTGACTCCAGGCTGTACGCTCCAAATCCTTTTTTCATGCAGGATTTACATGAACACCCTCTCGGAACCTCCCAGTTACAGCTTCCCCTCGCGCCACGGCGCGGTCTTGACGCACTCGCAGTATCCAGTCTTCCGACTCCCGACTATCGTTGATAACGCAGCCATTGAGCTTTCGCGTTGCGCCTTGCCGTGTCCGGCAGCCTGAATTCACTGAAGAGAGACAGAGACGTTTTATGGAATGGTTAGCGGATCCCACGGCCTGGTTAGGCTTGTTGACTTTGATCGTGCTGGAACTGGTGCTGGGTATCGACAACCTGGTGTTCATCGCAATCCTTGCGGACAAACTGCCGCCGCATCAGCGTGATCGTGCACGCATTATTGGTCTGTCGTTGGCGTTGATCATGCGCCTGGGCTTGCTGGCGAGTATTTCCTGGCTGGTCACGCTCACGCAGCCGTTGTTCGAGGTGTTTGACAAGAGCTTCTCCGGCCGTGACTTGATCATGCTGTTCGGTGGCGTGTTCCTGTTGTTCAAAGCCACGATGGAGTTGCACGAGCGTCTTGAAGGCCATGTCGGCGAACGTTCGACGAATACTGCTTATGCGCTGTTCTGGCCGATCGTTGCGCAGATCGTCGTGCTCGACGCGGTGTTCTCTCTGGACGCGGTGATTACCGCGGTGGGCATGGTCGATGAGCTGGCGGTGATGATGATCGCGGTGATCATTTCCATCGGCCTGATGATTGTTGCGAGCAAGCCGCTGACACGCTTCGTCAACGCACACCCGACGGTGATCATGCTGTGTCTGGGCTTTCTGATGATGATCGGTTTTGCCTTGACCGCTGAAGGTCTGGGCTTCCACATCCCGAAAGGCTACCTGTACGCCGCCATTGGCTTCTCGATCCTGATCGAGGTGTTCAACCAGATCGCACGGGCTCGCCGCAAGCGTTCGATGCAGGGGCTGCGTCCGATGCGTGAGCGCACCGCGCATGCAGTATTGCGTTTGCTGGGTGGACGTAAATTGGCGGTGGAGGAGGTCGGCGAGGAAATCTCTGACCTGCTGGACGATGGCGACGCACCAGGCGCCGAGCTGTTCGACCGACGTGAACGGGTGATGATCAGCGGCGTGCTGCAATTGGCCGAACGGCCGATCCGTGGCCTGATGACCGTGCGCGCCGACGTTGACACCATTGATTTGGCCGACGATGCCGATGCGATTCGCACGAAGTTGATGCACTCGTCCTACTCGCGCCTGCCGCTGATCCGCGATGGCGTGGTGGATGAGCCGCTGGGCTTCGTGCACAAGAAGGAGCTGCTCAAGGAGTACCTGGCCGGTACTGAGCCAAACCTGGAACACCTGGCGCGCAAGACCATCAACCTGCTCGACAGCTATTCGATCCTCAATGCGCTGGAACAGATGCGCGCCGCGTCGACCCACATTGCCTTTGTGGTCAACGAATTCGGCGATTTTGTGGGGGTGTTGACCATGACCGACATTCTCGAGTCGATTGCCGGCGAGCTGCCTGATGCCAGCGAAGTCGAAGGGCCAGATGTGGTGGAAGAGCAGGGTGGCTTCATCGTCAGTGGTGCATTGAACCTGGCGCGCGTGCGCCAGCGCACCGGTTTCGGTGCCGAACCGACCGAGGATTATCAGACGGTTGCCGGTTTGGTGATGAGCTTGCTGGATCGGCTGCCGATGATTGGTGATCGCCTGGAATATGAAGGCTGGCAGATGACCGTCAAGGCTGTTGAGGAACGGCGAGTGACGCGGGTGTTGCTGGTGCGCGAGTCGGCGTAATAGCAACGTATTACGCTGACTTTACCGGCCTCTTCGCGAGCAAACCCGCTCCCACAGGTTACTGCGGCGCAGGGGGCGGGTTATTTGCGATCCAGCCACACGGTCTGCGCATTGCAGAACTCGCGCACGCCGAAGTGCGACAGCTCGCGACCGAAACCACTCTTCTTCACGCCGCCGAAGGTCACGCGTGGATCACTGGCGGAGTAACCGTTGATGAACACGCCGCCGGTGTCCAGTTCGCTGGTCAGTTGCTGGGCCAGTTGTACGTTGGCGGTGTAGATCGTAGCGGTCAGGCCGAACTCGCTGTCGTTCGCCAAAGCGACGGCGTGGGCACAATCGCGGGCGGTGATGATCGAGGCGACCGGGCCGAACAGTTCCTGTTTGAACGAGGTCATGCGGTCGGTGACATCCGCCAGCACGGTGGGCTGGTAATAGTTGCCCACACCCTCAGACTTGCCGCCGCCCAGCAGCAACGTCGCGCCTTCTTCGAGAGTGTCGCGTACTTGTTGATCCAGTTCGTCGCGCAGATCGAATCGCGCCATCGGGCCGATGTACGTGTCAGCCGCCAACGGATCGCCCACCTTCAACGTGCGTGTGGCTTCGACGAATTTGCGGGTGAATTCTTCAACGACGCCTTCTTCGATGATCAGCCGTTTGGCGGCGGCGCAGACCTGGCCGGAGTTCTGGTAGCGACCGATGACGGCGGCTTGTACGGCTTCGTCCAGATCCGCATCGTTGAGCACGATGAACGGGTCGGAGCCGCCCAGTTCCAGTACGCATTTTTTCAACGCGGCCCCGGCCTGAGCACCGATGGCCATGCCGGCGCGGACGCTGCCGGTCAGGGTGACGGCGGCAATGCGTGGGTCGGCGATCGCGGTGGAAACGCCTTCGGGGGTGACGTTGATCACTTCAAACACGCCGTCGGCAAATCCGGCACGGGTGAAAGCGTCGCGCAACAGATAGGCGCTGCCCATCACGTTCGGCGCATGTTTGAGCACATAAGTGTTGCCGGCGATCAGCGCCGGTACCGCGCCGCGCAGCACTTGCCAGATCGGGAAGTTCCATGGCATCACCGCCAGGATCGGGCCGAGCGGGCGATATTCGATACGCGCTTTGCCGCCTTCTACCTGGGTCGGTTCAGCGTCGAGCATGGCCGGGCCGTGTTCGGCGTACCACTCGCAGAGCTTGGCGCACTTTTCAATTTCACCGCGGGCCTGGGTGATAGGCTTGCCCATTTCCAGGGTGATCATGGTCGCCATGGCTTCGGCGCCTTCACGCAGCGCAGCGGCCAGGGCGGTCAGGGCGCGAGAGCGATCTTGCAGTGGCTTGCGTTTCCACTTGCCGAAGCCGTAAGCGGCGCGGGTCAGTGCGGCGTCGAGTGCTTCTGCGGACTCAAAGGCGTAATGGCCGATCTGCTCGCCGGTGGCGGGGTTGATCGAGATAGCGTGGGTCTGGCTGGAAATCTGGCTCATGGCGTTGTCCTGCGTGTTCAGTGGATGGGCCTAGAGTAGGGTGGTGTTTGTTTTCTGGAAACTGAATAATAAAGATCGTTTCTTTCACGATTGGAGAATGACTGTGGATCTGGTGCAGCTGGAAATCTTCAAAGCCGTTGCCGAACACGGCAGCATCAGCGCCGCCGCTGCGCAGATTCATCGCGTGCCGTCGAACCTGACCACGCGGATCAAGCAGCTTGAGCAGGATCTGGGCGTTGATCTGTTCATTCGCGAGAAAAGCCGCTTGCGCCTGTCACCGGCCGGGTGGAGTTTTCTCGAATATGCGCGGCGCATTCTTGATTTGGTTCAAGAGGCACGGGCCACCGTCGCCGGTGAGGAACCGCAGGGCGCTTTCCCCTTGGGCTCACTGGAAAGCACCGCCGCCGTACGAATCCCCGAACTGCTCGCGGCCTACAACCAGCTTCATCCGAAAGTCGACCTGGACCTGTCCACCGGCCCGTCCGGGACGATGATTGAAGGCGTGCTGTCCGGTCGACTCGCCGCCGCTTTTGTCGACGGCCCTGTGTTGCATCCCGCGCTGGAGGGTGTGCCCGCGTTCGAGGAAGAAATGGTCATCATTGCGCCGCTCAATCACCCCCCGGTCGAACGCGCAGCGGATGTGAATGGCGAGAACATCTATGCCTTCCGATCCAACTGCTCCTATCGCCATCACTTCGAAAAATGGTTCAGCACCGACGCTGCCGTGCCCGGCAAGATCTTCGAGATGGAGTCCTATCACGGCATGCTCGCCTGCGTCAGCGCCGGCGCCGGCCTGGCCCTGATGCCGCGCAAAATGCTGCAAAGCATGCCCGGTAGCGCGACGGTCAGTGTCTGGCCGCTGGCCTCGGATTTTCGCTACCTGACCACTTGGCTGGTGTGGCGACGGGGCACCGTGTCGCGCAGTTTGAGTATGTTTGTACGCTTGTTGGAGGAGCGCGGTGTGGTACGTGCGGGGGAGTGATTGACCCCTTTTCGTCACGGCGTACCGTTTCGACCACGCAGTCAATAGCCGGGGTGTTGGCTCAAACAGTGGTGCCACGCCTAATCGTCGGCCAGCCGAAAACAGAGGGCGGCGGGGGCTGGCGTGGGTTGTTCAGAACGACAGCCGAGGCCCCAGGTAGGCGTTGGCGCTTTCGATGTCGTCGTCGCCCAATGCGCCGACGTCAGCCGCCAGACGCAGCTTGGCCAGCAGGTAGCGCAGCTTGGCTTCGAACAGGTCGCGACGAGCGGTGAAAATCTGTTCCTGGGCGTTGAGAATGTCGATGTTGGTGCTGCTGCCTGCCAGGAAGCCTTTCTTTGACGACAGCAGCGAGCGCTCGCTGGAGCTGACGGCTTTTTCCAATGCATGAATGCGCGCTTCACCGCTTTGCACACCGCGAAATTCCCGGGTTGTGCCGGAGATGATTTCTTCGCGTGTTGCATTCAGATCCTCTTGCGCCTGGTCTCGCGTGGCGACGCTTTGCCGGGCCCGGGCACTGACGTATCCGCCGCTGTACAGCGGAATGTTGAGCTCTACTCCGGCCGAGGTGTAGCGGTTGCGCTGATTCTGGGTGGACAGGGTTTCGCTGTCGGCGGCGGTGTAGCCCAGCACCAGATCGAGGGTTGGCCAGTGACCGGCCTTGGCTTTGGCCACTTCTTCATCGGCGGTGTTGACGTTCAAGCGCCGGGCGCGGATCGACGGGTTGTCGGTGCCGGCGCGGATGATCCACGCCTGCAGGTTGTCCGGCTGCAGCGGCGGGGTGGGGAAGGTCTCCTGCAATGTGGCGATCTGGTCGGGTGCTTCACCGACGTACTCTTGCAACTGGCGCCTGGCGACGACCAGGCTGTCCTCGGCCTCGATCAGTTCGGCCTGAGCGAGATCACGTCTGGCCACCGCGTCATCGACATCGGTCACGGTGCCGTCCCCCAACTGCCGTCGGCGCTGAGTCGAGGCCACTTGCTCATTCAGTGCGCTGAGTTTGGCATTGGCCAGTTTGGCGGTTTCATGGGCCAGCAGCACGTCGAAGTAACGCCCGGCCAGGCGCACCGCCGAATCCTGTGCCTTGCTGTCGAACACCGCGTTGCCATAGTCGGCCTGATACTGGCCCTGGCGGTACTCGGCCATTTTCTGTTTGTTGAACAGTGGCTGGCGCAGTTGCAGGGTGGCACCGCGCGAGGCGTAGTTCAGATCGTTGGTGTGGCTGTTGCCGTAAAAGTCCGGCTGTTTTTACGTGCCGTTGATGTGGTTGTCGAACGCGGTGATGCCGATTTTCGGCAGCAGGCCGGATTTGCCGATGGCGCGGTTTTCCTGGGCGGCATCCCTTTCGTGACCGGCAGACAGGAAGGTCGGGCCCTGAAACTGCATCAGATTCCACGACTCGCGCAGGTCCAGTGCCGTTGCCGATTGCGCCAGTCCTAGCAGCGCAGCAACCCCGATCACCCGCCCGATGCCGTCCACTTCATTGCTCCTTGAATGCGCTATTGACGCGGTCGAGCAATGGCTTGAGCAGGTAACTCAGCATATTGCGCTCGCCGGTCTTGATGGTCACCGAGGCGGGCATGCCCGCACGAATGTGATTGCTGCCCAGCATGGCCATCCCGGCCTCCGTCACTTCGATCTGCGCCAGGTAATAGGGTTGTTTGTTGTCTTTGCTCATCAAGCGGTCGGCAGAAATGGTCAGCATCTTCCCCGGGATGTTGGGCGTCTGCACATGGTTGAACGCGGGAAACGAAATCATCACCGGCAGCCCCGGGTTCATGCGGTCGATGGCTTGCACCGGAATCATCGCGTCGATTTGCAGCGGCTCATGGGCGGGGACGATTTCCATGATCTTGAAGCCTGACGCAATCACCCCGCCGACCGTCGACACGTTCAGGCCCTGAACCACGCCGTCGATGGGCGAGCGAATGACCGTGTGTTGCACTTGATAATCCAAGGCTTGCAAGCGATCGGTGAGGGCGCTGTTCTCCTTCTGCACATCGGCCAGCAGCGACTGCACTTCTTTGCGGTAGTCGTACTCGCGCTGAAAGATGCGCAACTTGATGTCGGCGGCCTGGCCTCGAGCGCGGGCGATGTTGTTCAGGTTATCGGCCTGTGAGGCGTTCAGGTCGGAACCGGTGCGCTCCAGTTCCAGCATGCGATTGCGCGGTACATAGCCTTCGGCGGCGAGTTGGCGCACGCCCACCAGTTCCTGATTGAGGAAACCGATCTGTGATGAGCGGGCGTTGTAGACGCGTTGCAATCCTTTGACCTGGGCGTCGGCGGAATTGAGTGACTCACGCAGGATGTCCATTTCACCGGCCAGACTGGCGCGGCGTGTGGCGAACAGGTGGCGTTGCAGGCAGCAGCGGCTCCAACAGCCTGATCGGTGATAACGCAAACAACGTGCTGATGGGGCTTGGAGGTAACGACACGCTCGTTGGCGGTGGTGGCAACGACACCCTGGTGGGCGGCGCGAACCGTGACACCTTGACCGGCGGGACCGGTAACGACATGTTTGTGTTCACCTCTACGGGCGATTCAGGGACGTCCATCTCGAGTCGAGATGTCATTACCGACTTTACCCAGGGAGAGGATCACATCGACCTGTCACAAATAGATGCGCGTACCTCCGGCGGCGGATCTGGTGGAAACCAGGATTTCACGTTCCTCGGTGAGTGGAATGGCGCGGGCAGTGAGTTCAACAACCAGGCGCAATTGAAATACCACTACGTCAGTGTCAGCGGTGTTGATCACACTTATGTGGAGGGCAATGTCAACAATGGCAACGGTGCTGACTTCCAGATCGATCTGGTCGGGCATGTTGCGCTGACAGCGAGTGACTTTATCGGCGTGGTTTGATTCATTCATGTAATAAGAGCGCCCCGCCAGGATCGGGGCGTTTTTATAGCTGTAAATTGCTCATTTGCGCGCTTCAAAAGTATGACCATTTCATTGGGTTAGTGTTGTAAATGGGAATGTCTTGCTATTGTCTCGTCAAGTTAACACTGAATGGATCCAATAAAACCTGAGAAGTTGCGTGTGAATAAAGCAGGCTAGCTGGCGTGGGCATTACAGGGAAGTTGTTGATTAATGAGTCGTTAAGTGATGCTGCCGTTTGTCGGTAGTTCGCCCGAAAATTGAACATTCAAGCATTATGAACCTCAGATTATTCAGGACGTCACCCTTGGCGGCCGCTGCAATCGCAGAAAAAAAAGTGGACTCCGAACCTCATGTACATTCAGTGCAAATGGGGGTTTTTTATCTGAAATTCAGGATGCATAGTTGTTGTTCTATTGGTGCGTAAGTTGAGTGAATAGGTGATTGATGCCGCCGATTCTAAGGGTTTGGTGTGAGCGAAGTTAGAAAGTTATTGGCAGAATTTAGTCTGTTTTGTGGCTGACCTGAACAGCTGATTAAGTTGGAGAGTATGATCGTGACAATAAATACAATGATGAGCCTGTTTGAGCAAAAAGAATTCATGGAGTTTCTGCGCCTGGGTGTCATATATGTTCATTTGGTGGCGTGTTGTGTGGCAATGGGGCTTGTGTTGACCAGTGATGTTGCGATGGTGAGTGACCTGTTAAAACAAAAAATACCCTCTGAACATGACAATGCTCATATGGAGAAACTGCAGAAGTCGGTGGTGTTTGCCCTCATAGGCTTGTGGCTGACCGGTATGGCGGTCGTCGGTATCGATTATCTGGATAAAGGCATGGATTACTTTATGAATCCAAAGCTGCAAGCCAAAGTGATCATCGTTGTGATGTTGAGCTACAACGGCGTCTTGTTGCATCGCCTGGTGCTGCCGGCGTTACAGAAGGCTGGCTCGCTGCTCCATCTCGGGTTCAGCGCAAGAATGCTCGCACTGTTCTGCGGCTCGCTCTCGGCAGTGTCATGGATGTATGCCGCCATGCTGGGGGTCGGGCGTCCGCTGGCCTGGAAGTACTCTCTTTCTGAATTGTTGATGGCGTATCCGGTCCTGATACTGCTTGGTTTCATAGTGATGTCGGCGTTGACGTACCGCGCTAAACGCCAGATGGAAGCGACTGAGCCGCAGTGGATCGAACTCAGCGCTCGCTGATCAACTGAAAGCCCGCCAGGCAAAAGTCTGGCGGGCTTTTTTACGCCTTGGCGAAAGGCAGACGGGCCGGCTCTCAGCGGCCCAGGAACGCCAACAGATCCTCGTTCAACGCTTGCGCATGAGTCACCGCAAAGCCATGCGGCGCACCCTTGTAGACCTTCAGTTCGGCACCCTTGATTTGCGCGGCAGACTGTTTGCCGGTGATGTCGAATGGCACGATCTGATCACCGTCGCCATGGATCACCAAGGTCGGTACATCGATCTTGGCCATGTCTGGGCGGAAGTCGGTTTCCGAGAACGCCGTGACGCAATCCAGGGTGCCTTTGAGCGAGGCCAGCAGGGCGACATTCAGGGTTTGCGTGAGCACGCCGTCAGAGACGTTCTGACCTTGATTGGTGCCATAGAACGGTGCGGCGAAATCGGCGATGAACTGCGCGCGATCTTGCAGCAGGCCCGCCTTGATACCGTCAAATACCGACTTGTCGACGCCCTGCGGGAAATCGGCTTTCTGGCCGAACAGCGGCGTCACCGCGCCCAGCAGCACCAGGCCGGCAACACGCTCGCTGCCGTGACGGGCGATGTAGCGACTGACATCGCCACCGCCCATGGAGAAGCCCACCAGCGTGACTTCACGCAGATCGAGGTGATTGATCAATTGCGCGATGTCATCGGCGAAGGTGTCGTAGTCGTAACCGGTCCATGGCTGATCCGAGCGGCCAAAACCGCGGCGGTCGAAGGCGATGGTGCGGTAGCCGCGGCTGCTCAGGTATTCCATCTGGTATTCCCACATGTCGGCATCCAGCGGCCAGCCGTGGCTGAACAGAACAGGCTTGCCGCTGCCCCAGTCCTTGTAATAGATCGCGGTGCCGTCTTGCGTGGTGAATGTGCTCATGGGAACTCCTTACGTGGCGAATGGATGCCGTGATGGCAGCGTTCACTATCGGCGTAAAGCTCAAGGGGGACTTGTACGCAAGTGCTCGATTATCGAATCCGACAGATCGGCGACAAGCTCCGAAAAATTGTTTCAACTTATGTTTGACGTCAAAATGATGGCCATCTAACATCTCGCCACTATTTTGATATCACTTTCCGTCTCGAGGGATCGAACATGTACCCACCCGCCCTCGCGGCGAGGTTGTGCGTAGCTTTGCTGTGCCTGTCCGCGCTCCAAACCGCTTTTGCTGCCCCCACACCCGGTGAAACCGACCTGATCCGCGACCGCCAGAACCGTCTGCTCGAAGAGCAGCAGCGGCGTCTCGAAGAACTCAAGGATCTGCCCGGCAAGGACGCCAAACCTGCCCAACCCGCAGCGCCCACAGACACCCGTTGTTTCCCGATCAAGGATGTCGAACTCAAGGGCGCCGACAGCCTGTCCGAGCGCGACAAGGCACGCCTGCTCAACCCCTACATCGGCGAATGCCTCGGTGTGCCACAGCTCAACGAGCTGCTCAAAGTCATCACTGACCATTACATTGAGAAAGGTCTGGTCACCAGCCGCGCGTACCTGCCGCAACAGGATCTGTCCGGCGGCCATCTGAAGGTGCTGGTGGTCGAAGGCAAGCTCGAAGGCATGAAGGGCGCCGAGAACAGCAAGCTGTCGGAGCGCGAACTGGCCATGGCATTCCCCGGCAAGTCGGGCGAACTGGTCAACCTGCGCGAGATCGAGCAGATGGTCGATCAGCTCAATCGCCTGCCGTCCAATCAGGCAAAAATGGAACTGGCGCCAGGCAAGAACGTGGGTGGCAGCACGGTGCTGGTGACCAACACCCCGCAGAAACCCTGGCGTGTCGGGCTGTCGCGCAATAACGACGGCCAGCGCAGCACTGGCGAACAGCAGTGGGGCACGACGTTGGACTGGGACAGCCCGTTGGGCCTGGCCGATCAGTTGAGCCTGCGCGGCGGTCACGATGCGATGACCGATCACCAGCACACCTCCAGAAACGCCGTGCTCAATTACAACCTGCCATGGGGCTGGTGGAACTTCAGTTACACCTACAGCCAGAGCGAATACCGCTCGCAGATCGCCGCCAACGGCTACAACTTCAAGCAGACCGGTGACAGCGAAAACCATCAGATCCGCGCCGAGCGAGTGATCCACCGCGACGCTGTCAGCAAGACCTCGCTCAACGCCGGTTTGTCCTACCTGCGCACCAACGCCTACATCGAAGACAGCAAGCTCAAGCTGAGCAGCAACCGCATCAGCGAAGCGCAGTTCGGCTTCAACCACGGCCGCCGTGTCGGCAGTGCGTTCGTCAACTTCGACGCCGGCATGCAGGAAGGCATCGGCGCGTTCGATGCGCAGGGCAGCCACGATCCAGGCCCCGGCGAACCGAACGCGCGCTACCGCAAATACACCGCCACCCTGAGCTACTTGCAGCCCTTCAAAGTGTGGGGCGAGTCCTTAACGTTCAGCAGCCTGATGACCGGCCAGCGCAGCGAAGACGTGCTGTTCAGCTCCCAGCGCACCAGCCTTGGCGGCTCGTCGTCGATCCGTGGTTACAAGGATCAATCCTTGTCGGGCGACAGCGGCGGTTACTGGCGTAACGATTTGCGCTGGGCACGTCCGGTGACCGCCGAATGGTTGCGCCCGGTGTTCGCTGAATACGGCACCAGTCTGGGTTATGACCAGGGCGTGATCCGCGGCGATCGCTACAACGGTAATCAGCACGGGCGCATGTCGAGCAACTCGCTGGAACTGTTCGCCCGTGGCGAGCACGTCGCCGCCAGCGTGACGTTTGCGCACTCGCTGGAACGCCCCGATGTGCTGACCGAGCGTGAAGCACCGATCTATTTCCGCCTGGATTTTTTCCTTTAATTTTCGCCCGCCCCGAGATTCTGACATGGACATCCGTCAATTGGCCTACCTGGCCGGTCAGCCTTCTGCTGCCGTAAAACACCACGAACGCTTTCTGGGCATGCCCAAGCGCGGCCTCGCGTTCCTGTTGGCAAACGTCATGTTCTGGCAACCGATCTGGGCGCAGGCGGATGGGATCGTAGTCAACGCGCCTGGCACAACCCTTGATCGTGCCGGCAACGGCGTGCCCATCGTCAATATCGCCGCGCCCAATGCGACGGGGCTGTCGCACAACCAGTTTCATGATTACAACGTCGGTGCTGAAGGCGTCATCCTCAACAACGCCACGGCGCGCACACAACTGACGCAAATGGGCGGCATCATTCTAGGCAACCCGAATTTGCGCGGGGCTGCCGCACAAACCATCCTCAACGAAGTCAACGGTGGCAGCCCGAGTCAACTGCGCGGTTACACCGAAGTGGCAGGGCAGTCGGCGCGTGTCATCGTCGCCAACCCTTACGGCATCAGTTGCAACGGCTGTGGGTTCATCAACACGCCGCGGGTGACCCTGACCACCGGCAAACCGGTGCTTGATAACGGTCGACTGGATCGTTTTCAGGTGGACCAGGGCAGTGTGTCCATCGACGGCACCGGTCTGGATGCGAGCAACGTCGACAGCTTTGAAATCATCACCCGCAGTGCGCGGATTAATGCGCAGATTCATGCCAAACGCCTGAACATCACCACCGGCCGCAATGACGTCAATGCCGACACTCTCAACGCCACCGCGCGGGCTGACGATGGCAGCGCCAAGCCGCAACTGGCCATCGACTCTTCTGCGCTCGGTGGCATGTATGCCGGCGCGATCAAACTGGTGGGCACGGAGCAGGGCGTAGGTGTGAAGCTGGCGGGCGATCTTGCCGCCAGCGCCGGTGACATCCAGATCGATGCCAACGGTCAGTTGAGCATGGCCAAAGTCACTGCCAGCAGTGCCATTGATATCAAGTCCAGAGGTCTTGATGCCCAAGGGCCGGTTTACGCTGGAACGCAACTGGCGGTGCAGACCGCTGAACAACTGGTCAACCGCCAAAGCCTTGTCGCCCGCGATTCTGTACGCCTGAGCAGCGGCGGCAAACTGACCAACAGTGGTGCGATCGAAGCCGGGGTGAACGCCGACAACACTCGCAATACCACAGGTGATCTGACCGTCAATGGTGCTGCGGTGAGCAACACTGGCAGCCTGTTGGCCAGTCGTTCCCTGAGCGCTGCGGCCACCGGTGTATTGGATAACCAGAATGGCATCGTCCAGGCGAAAAACGTCACGGTGAGCGCTGCCCGGCTGGTGAATCAGGGCGTCAACGCGCGTATTTATGGTGAAACCCGTCTGGCACTCAGCGCGCCGGCCATCGTCAATCTCAAGGGCCTGATCCGCTTTGCCGATGGTCAGGCTGCGACGCTGTCGGTCGACAGCCTCGACAACCGTCTGGGCCGTATCGAAATCGCTGGCGGCAGTCTCAAGCTCAATGCCCGGGATGTGCAGAACGCTGACGGCAAAATCGTTGCCGGACGCCTGGATATCGATGCCCGGCAAGTTGACAACACCCGTGGTCTGATCGGCGCCGGTCAGAGCGATGCCAAGGTTGTCGCCCGAGAGCGGCTGGACAACGCACAAGGCAAAATCCAGGCGAAGACCACGCTGGCGGTGTCCGGCGGCGAATTGCTCAACCATGGCGGAACGCTCGCGGCTGACCGGATTCTGGTCACTGCCGCACGACTGGATAACAGCGAAAAAGGTGTCGTCAGTGCTGAAAACGGTGCTGCCGAGCTGACACTGGAGCAGGATCTGGATAACCACGACGGCAAAATTCAGGCATCGGGTCGCCTGACCGTCGCGGCTCAGAGCATCAATAATCGTAATGCCAGCCTGATCGGCCAAACCCTCGAAGTGAACAGTCGCGGCACACTCGACAATACCCAAGGCACCCTTTCGTCCGATGACAGCGTGGTCACCAGCGAAGACCTGGACAACAGTCAGGGGCTGATTCAGGGCAATGATCGCCTGAACGTTACCGCTCGCGATTTGCAGAACTCGGCCGGCAAATTGCTGGGCGGCGTAGTTGACGCGCAACTGGCCAACCTCACCGGCAACAACGACGGCACCCTCAGCGCGCAAAGCGGCAAGCTTACGCTGATGGTCCAGCAGCACCTGAACAACGCGTTGGGTCGGTTGCAAGCCAGCCAGGGTGATGTGGCTATTCATGCCGCTTCGCTCGATAACCGTGGCGGTGTCGTCGCCGCACAGCAATTGCTGGTGATGGCTGAAAACGGCCACGTCGACAACCGTGGCGGGCGCATGATCAGTGATGGTCTGGACCTGCACGCGGCCAGCCTCGATAACAGCGATAACGGTCTGTTGGCAGCAGGTGTTGACGGTGCGCGGTTGATCCTCAAACGAGCTGCTCCTGGCCAGTCGCAACTGCTCAACGTCAAAGGCCGGATCCAGAGCGATGCCGACCTGCACATCGAAAGTGATGCCGTCGACAACAGCGCCGGCGTCCTGCTTGGCCAAGCCATCGACGTGACTGCCACGCAACTGAACAACAATGACAACGGTGGCATTGTCGGCAACGGCGGTGATGTCGCACTGAAAATCAGTGGTGTCTTCAGCAACGTCACTGGCGTGGTCGATGCCGCTGAACAGCGTCTGCTGCTCGATCAGCTCACCGAGCTGGATAACCGTGGCGGCACCCTGCGCGGCAAGCGACTGGACATCACCAGCATCTCGATCAACAACAACGCTGCCGGCCAGATCATCGCGGGCAGTGATGGCCTGAAAATTACCGGCAAAACCCTGCTGAACCAGCAAGGCGTGATCTTCGCCAATGGCAGTCATGCCGAACTGGCTCTGGGTAGCGGAACCCTTCAGAACCAGGGCGGCACGCTGCAAGCCGACACATTGGAGATCACCAGCGCCGACCTCGATAACAGCGCGGTTAACGGCAAGGCCGGATTGATCTCCAGCCTGTTGGGTGATCTGAAATTGACCGTCACTCGCCTGACCAACCGGGCCGGCAAGATGTTCGCCAAGGATCAGTTGGTATTCGTTGGCGACAGTCTGGACAACACCGGCGGCGAGATCAGCGGCAATCGATTGGCGCTCGAAGCGGTCAGCCAGATTCTCAACCAGGGTGGCCTGATCGAATCGGCGACCCATCTGCAACTCGCCAGCGGCCAGTTGAACAACAGTGCCGGCGGCCAGATTCGCGCACTCGGCGGCGCCTCCAGTCAGATCAAACTGACCGGCAACCTGAACAACCAGAGCGGCGTTATAGAGATCGGCAGCCAGGATCTGACACTCGCCGGCGGCCAACTCAATAACCTCAGCGGCAGCGTGCGTCACGCCGCGCAGGGTGTCTTCGATCTGGATCTGAGCAATCTGACCGGCACCCAGGGCAGCCTCACCGGACTGGGCAAAGGCGTGTGGGATGTCGGTTCGGTCAATGGTGTCGGCACCTGGCAACTCAACGGCGGCCTGACCTACACCAGCGCTCAGGATCTGAACCTCAATGCCAGTGACCGCATCGCCAGTGCTTCGGCAATGAGCCTTCAGGTCGCCAACCTGACCAACGCCGGACAACTGCTCAGCGACGGCGATCTGACGCTGACCCTGACGGGCAATCTGCTCAACAGTGGTCGGGTATCGGCGCAAAAGAAGCTCACCATCAGCGCCAACGACTTGATTCAACAGGACGGGCGACTGGTCAGCGGGGGCGATACCGCACTGACCCTGCGCGGCACGCTCGACAACCTCGGTCGTCTGATCGCCAACCAGAACCTCACGGTGACGGCAGCACGCATCAACAACAAAGGCACCCTCGGCGCCCAAGGCAATCTTGAGTTCACCGCTGCCAACGGCATCTACAACGACGCCGACACCCTGCTGTTCAGCGGCGGCACGATGAAGCTGCACGGCAACAGCCTCAACAATTTCTACGGTGACATCTACAGCCGCGGCAACCTGAGCTTCGACGCTGTGGGCGGCGGTCGTGCCGCGTTGTTCAGCAACCTGTCGGGCACCGTCGAAGGTGAGGGTGATATCGACATCAATGCTGTCTCGGTGGAAAACGCCAAGGCAGAATTCGAGATGACCTCGGGGCAATCATCTGGCAGCTTGAGCTGGGTGTGCGCCCAGCATTGCGGTGGCCATGACGGCTGGAAACGCGGCTATATCACCATTACCACTGACTTCAACGATCAAGTCCTCAAGGACTCGCGCGCGGCACGATTCGTCGCCGGAAAAAACTTCAACATCCACGCCAATCAAGTGGAAAACCGCTACAGCCTGCTGGCGGCCAACGGCGACCTGACGGTGACTGCCGACAGCCTGTTGAATCAGGGCGCGGTCTCGCGCTCGGGCCATCGGGTGGTGCAGATCGGCACGCCGGGACACATCGATAACAGCCTCTGGGATCAGATGGAGTTCATGGACATCCCGGCGTTCAATGCCGCCACAGCGGCAGGCAATTTCGACGAGGCGCGTTTCGAAGAATTGGTCAGTCGCTCCAGCGACTCCCGATTCGCTCAGACCAGCGACGTCACCACCTGGAATGAAAACGGCAACAACGTCTACTCGGCGGTGCTTCAGGCTGGTGGCAAAGTCAAACTGGATGTCACCAACAGCATTCAGAACGGTACGCTGTACGAAAACACCTATGGGCAACTGACCGGGTCATTGTCCAGCGATCAGACCTCCGTGGTCGGTGGTATCAACATCAATCTGGGTAAGCACAGCACTGACGCCAGCACCCAGGCAGCGAAAAATGTAACCCGCATCGAACGTGTCGATGCCGACGGCGTGAAGCAGATCAGCTTCGTCCCGGTCGACTTTAAGGGTGTACCTTTTGCGGCGGTCGATCCGACGGCTTCCTCGACGTTCCGTCTGCCGAAAGGCCCATATGGCATGTTCGTGCAGAGCACGAATCCGCAGAGCCGTTACCTGATCGAAACCAACCCGGAGCTGACCCAGACCGCGGCGTTCATGAGTTCCGACTATCTGCTCGGCAAACTCAACTTCAGCACAGATGAAGCAGCTCGTCGCCTCGGCGACGGTCGCTACGAATCGCGCTTGATCAGCGACGCAGTCATGGCCCAGACG
The DNA here is from genome assembly GCF_963971015.1 of Pseudomonas sp. RA_15y_Pfl2_54. Lineage (NCBI taxonomy): Bacteria > Pseudomonadati > Pseudomonadota > Gammaproteobacteria > Pseudomonadales > Pseudomonadaceae > Pseudomonas > Pseudomonas sp. RA_15y_Pfl2_54. The sequence continues at coordinate 4,723 of NZ_CAXAPN010000025.1, read as the reverse complement.
GGCCAGCGTTTCCTCGCTGGCGGCCTGGAAAACGACTACGAGCAATTCCGTTATCTGATGGATAACGCACTCGCCAGCAAGAACGAACTGAACCTGTCGGTCGGCGTCAGCCTGACCTCCGCGCAGGTTGCCGCACTGACCCACGACATCGTCTGGATGGAAGAACGCATCGTCGACGGCCAGAAAGTGCTGGTGCCGGTGCTCTATCTGGCACAGGCCGAATCGCGCAACGTGCGCGGCGGCAGCCTGATTCAGGGCCGCGATCTGGAACTGCTCGCCGGCAATGACCTGGTCAACGTCGGAACCTTGAGCGCCAGCAAAGACGTCTCCGTCGACGTCAAGGGCAGCCTCTATCAGGGCGGTCTGGTCGAAGCCAATGAGCGCATCACGCTCATGGCCACCGACAGCATTCGCAATGCCTTGGCCGGCGAGATTCGCGGCAATCAGGTCAGCCTCACCAGCCTCAAGGGCGACATCGTCAACGATCGAACCGCTGTCGCTGTGCGTGACGGCAACGGGATGCGCACGCTGGTCGATGACGGCGGCAACATCACCGCGCGCGACAGCCTGACCATCAAGTCCGGCCAGGATCTGGTCAACTCGTCATCCATCAGCAGCGGCGGCGACGCCAGCCTGAGCGCCACCCGTGACATCAACTTGCTGGCGACGCGCAACGAAAACGAACTCCACGAAGTGTTCAATGGCGGCCATCGCTCGGTCGTCACCACCACCGTGGAAAACCTTGCGTCAACGGTGAAAAGCGGCGGCAACTTGAAGCTCGACGCCGGCCGCGACATCAACGTCGTCGCCAGCACCGCCGAAGCCAAAGGTAACCTCAACGTTGACGCCAAGCGCGACATTTACATGTCCTCGGCCGGCGACGAAAACAACGTCGAAACCCACAGCAAGGACGGCAAGAAACGCGTCCACGAAGAAGACAACCACACCGTCCAGAACGCCGCCGAGTTCATCGCGGGCGGCGACGTGAAAACCAGTTCCGGACGCGACACCACGCTGGTCGCAAGCAAGATCAGCGCAGGCAATGAAGCCTACGTCTACGCCGGCAATGATTTGAACCTGCTGGCCGCGCAGAACAAGGACTACACCCTCTATGACATGAAAGAGAAGGGCGGCTTCGGCAGCCTGAAACTCAAGCGCGACGAAGTCACCCAGGTCACCCACGTGGGTAGCGAGATCAAGACCGGTGGCAACCTTTCGCTCGTCAGCAAGGGTGACCAGCTCTATCAAGTGGCCAAGCTCGACAGCGGCAAGGACATCGTTCTCGACAGCGGCGGCGCCATCACCTTTGAGGGGGTGAAGGATCTGCATGATGAGAGCCATACCAAGACCAACAACAACGCCGCGTGGGTGTCAGCCAAAGGCCGTGGCAATACCGACGAAACCCTGCGCCAGACCCAGATGATTGCCAAGGGCAACATCGTGATCAAGGCCGTTGATGGGCTGAAGATTGATATCAAGGATGTCAATCAGGAGTCCGTGAGCCAGACCATCGACGCTATGGTCAAGGCTGATCCGCAACTGGCGTGGTTGAAGGATGCTGAGGCGCGCGGGGTTGTTGACTGGCGGCGAGTGAAGGAGGTTCACGAGTCGTTCAAATACAGCAACTCAAGTCTCGGTCAGGGCGCGATGTTGGTGATCATTATCATCATCACTGTGCTGACAGCTGGAGCCGCGAGTGCGGCTGTGGGAAGCGTCGCAGGTGCGACAGCGGGATCAGGGACTGCCATGGCCGCAGCAGGTACGGCAACCGCTTCGGCGGTGGCAGGTGGTGCTGCTGTCGGTTCAACCGTCGCCGCCGGATTAGGCAATGTAATGGCCTCTGCCGTATTGACGTCCTTGGCCAGCACTGCAGCAGTCAGCACTATTAATAACAAAGGAAATCTCGGCGCCGCTGTCAAGGAGACCTTCAGTAAGGACAGCCTGAAGAATGCTGCGATCGCGGGTGTTACGACCGGCTTTACACAAGGCGTGATCGATCCACAACTCGGCGGCCACACGGTACCGTTCAACAACCTAACAAAAGGATTTGACCTAAACACTCTCCAAGGTATCGGTGGTTTCGCTGTTCATGCGGGTGCGCAGGGACTCGCAGGCGGGGCCATAAAAACAGTAATTGGCGGGGGGAGTTACAGTGAGAACCTGAAGGATGGGCTGATTTCTCAGGCAGGCAATGTGGCCGCCGCCACCGCGTTCAACTTTGTCGGGGGCTACGCCCAAGATCACTGGCAGGCAGCACACAATGCGGGTGATACGACCGGAATGGCGATGTGGGCCGAAGGGGGTGTCGCTCGCACTGCGTTGCATGCGTTGATGGGGGGAGCGATTTCCAGTGCAACTGGTGGGGATTTCAAAACCGGCGCGATGGCTGCAGGTGCGAGTCAAGCGATGGCAGGTGTGCTCAACTCCACGTTCGACACCCAACCTCAGCTACGCCAGGCATTTTCCCAGATTGTCGGTTTGACAGCTGCAGGACTGGCCGGCGGAGACGTCAACAAGGCATCGTGGGTTGCTTTGATGGCTGACGAGTACAACCGCCAGCTTCATCAAAAAGAAACCTTGGCACTGGAGAAGCTGCAAAAAGAGAACCCTGATAAAGCCTATGAATTTAAAGCAGCGGCTTGTGCCTTGGTTCATTGCAGTGACTCGGTACCCCCCGATGATCCGAATTACAAATTCATCAAAGCATTGGAGGCGGACGGGAAAGGTTTCAAGGATGCACAAAGTACGCTTTTCGCTACCGGGGCCTTCGACGAGTATTCTAAGTGGGACCAGGTCAACGACGACTTGTTGCGCAACGACAAGGACCTCCGGCACTCGGCAAATGCCAGTCGAGCGGTACTGGGCGCCATAGGGGCTGCCGCAGGGTTTGGAGGCGCCATAGCGTCAAGCCCGGCTTGTGTAACCGCTGTTGGATGCGCGATTCCGGCGTTGTCCGGGCTGGGAGGTGCAGCATCGTTCGCTGATGGGTGGCAGGCCACGGGGCAGTTGTTTGCGCCCTATGACTACACCCAGGGAAGCAAAGTACTTGACTCTTTTAGCAGCGCGACCTACCCCGGCGACGTGAACCCGCTTCGCGACTACGGAACGGAAGCCGCTAAGACGGCAATGGAAATTGCACTGCTGAAGGGGGCGGGGAAATACTTTGAGGGGACAGGGGCTTCGGTTCTGGTTTCGAGCGGTAAGAAGGAGAGCGGCCTCACTGGAAACACCTCGAAAGTCTCTGACGTTGAACTAAATGCTACCCGCGATGCGGAGGGTTTTGGGTTGTCTGCGCAGCGTGACTTTGTTCCGGGAATGGAGCATCGTGCGGAGAACATCAACGCAGGACAGGTGACAGACCGTGATGGTCTTCCGCGTGTCGATGGTGAGAAGACTGCGAATGATCTGCTTCTGAAACAGCAGTCAGGTGGAATAGATCCTCCATACTGGGGAACGCAACGACCGGCGTGGAAGGAGGGGACAGTCGTCACCGATAAGGTTTTGGATCAGCCACGAACGATGACCATGGTAATCGATCAAAGGCAATACGACGCTATAAAGAGTAGTGAATTAAAGGAGCAAAATCCTGCATCTTTCTTAGGCGGATGGGCAACAGATTCTCCAGTGAACTCAATGGAAGACGTTAGAAATAAACTGGCTATTTCTACCGAATTTAAAACCGGGAATTTGTACAAGGTCGAATTTACGGTGAAACCGGGTGTAGGCGTTCGTGAAGGGACTGCGGGTGATATGTGGGATGCCAAGCAAGAGAAGCGTCTCGCTGGTGGAGCACATCAAGTTAATTTTATGGATAAAACCCCTCGTACAAATCCTGAGTTTTATAATATTGATATTGATAGTTTGAGGCTGTTGAAATGATTGATCTAGTTGCGCGTATAAGAAATGAAGTGGTGCATGCTGATGGAACAATTTTTGAGAGTTTTTACGATTGGCATGGGCGTAGGACTGAGTTTGAAGTTGAAATGGCGCAAGTTAAATATGTGCGTGTGAGTAAGGTTGTAAAGATAAGAAGATACATAGTTTCTGATAACGGTTCGGAAGTTTTGTTTTCTGCTGCAGGCATCCCATGCATACTGCCAGATCGGACTGGAGTGCTGGTCGTGTTTAATGAAGAGCCATCTAGGTTTGACTTTTCTGAAACACCTTGGTTCTTCGGGGTTCCTCACAATGCTGCGATCTACAATGCTGATGGTGCATTACGTTTTCAATTGCATAATCCTTATGGTAAAGGCAGTTATATAGGTGCCATACATTCAGGTGCGATGCCCGAGCATCCAAATTCACTAGGTGTTTTAATCGGTACGGTAGGGCACGATCCAGAATGGCTTTACTTACTTGATCCTGATGGCCCGGAATTAATCCCGACCGGAAAGTGGATTCGTTACTAGGTGCGAGAAAGATTGAGGGTTAAAGGGGAGCGGTAATAGACAACGTTTATAAAATCTTCTAAGGAACTGATGAAAACGGGACAGGCCACATTTATAAAGTATTCTGAGGCACTTGGTCTGTCCCGATTTTGCGCCCGTTTCGGCGCGAGGCAATTGACGAAGATAAAAACGGATAAATGGGGACAGACCCTGAGGGATCCCCGATTTTTCTTACAGAAAATCAAGAAGTTGGAATATTGAAGAGGCCTGCATGAGTCGGCAACTTGGTTTGCACCACACAAATACAAGAAACCGAACCCATGCAAGCCATCCGA
>NZ_CAXAPN010000024.1:0-107661 GCF_963971015.1 Pseudomonas sp. RA_15y_Pfl2_54 | reverse complement strand
CCTGGATCCCGTAGCGCCGTTGAGCCTCTTTATAACTCAACTCGCCTTTTTCTACTTGGTCGACAACTGACAATTTAAAAGTCAGCGTGTAATCGCGCTGACTACGTTTTGCGCCCGTATCCATTGCACCCTCCTGATAAGAAGCCAGAAGGTGTAAACCTTATTCAGGACGAGACAGCTGCCAGTGAAAAGCCCTGTCCTTTGTGACGGGGCTTTTTGCAATCTGACGTGAGGAACATGGCGGTTCAGATGCCTTCGCGAGCAAGCCCGCCCCCACAGGGGAGCGCATTGAACCTGTAGCGCGCCGCAACGAAATCAGCGCTCAGGAAAATAGTTAGCCTGCTTTCTTTTGTTCTGCGCCCACGCCATGATGCGAACTCTCCCACCGCCGCCCGCGAACGAGTCCTCATGTCTGCTCCGCAAAGCTCTATGGCGATCACCCTGCAGATCGTATCCATCGTTTTCTATACCTTTATTGCCTTTCTCTGCATCGGACTGCCGATTGCGGTGCTGCCCGGTTATGTTCACGAACAATTGGGTTTCAGCGCCATCATTGCCGGGCTGGTGATCGGCTCGCAGTACCTGGCCACGCTGCTCAGTCGGCCGATGGCCGGACGCGTGTCGGACACCATCGGCACCAAACGGGCGATTGTTTATGGGCTGCTGGGGATTGTGTTCAGCGGTGTGCTGACGCTGGTGTCGACGCTGCTGCAAAGCTTTGCGCTGCCGAGCCTGCTGATTCTGATTGCCGGGCGTTTGCTGCTGGGCATCGCCCAAGGCTTGATCGGGGTGGGCACCATCAGTTGGTGCATGGGCCAGGTCGGGGTCGAACATACGGCCCGATCAATCGGCTGGAATGGCATCGCCTCTTACGGCGCGATTGCCATCGGCGCGCCGCTGGGTGTGGTGATGGTCGCCGATTACGGTTTTGCCAGTCTCGGCATCGCACTGTCGGTGCTGGCCATCGGTGCGCTGCTGTTGATCCGCAATAAACCTTCAGTGCCGGTGGTGCGCGGCGAACGGCTGCCTTTTTGGGCTGTGTTCGGACGCATTGCACCGTTTGGCGCCAGCTTGAGTCTGGCTTCGATCGGATACGGCACGCTGACCACCTTTATCACCCTCTATTACCTTAATCGTGGCTGGAGCGGCGCCGCGTATTGCCTGACCGTTTTCGGCGTGTGTTTCATCCTGTCGCGCCTGTTGTTCATCTCTGCCATCAGTCGCTTCGGCGGTTTCAATTCGGCCATTGCCTGCATGACCATTGAAACCGTTGGCTTGGTCATGCTTTGGCTGGCGCCCTCCACGGCGTACGCGTTGATGGGGGCAGGCATGGCCGGGTTCGGCCTGTCGCTGGTGTATCCGGCACTGGGGGTCGAGGCGATCAAACAGGTGCCCAACTCCAGCCGTGGTGCCGGGTTGAGTGCTTATGCGGTGTTTTTTGATCTGGCGCTGGCGATTGCCGGGCCGTTGATGGGCGCGGTGGCGTTGAATCTGGGGTATTCGTGGATTTTCTTCAGTGCGGCGCTGTTGTCGGTGACCGGGCTGGGGTTGACGCTGCTGCTCAAGCGGCGGGCAGAATCTCAGGTCTGAAGTGCTTCGATCGTGATGAACCGACGATATTTATTGATCCGCTGTCTGCATCCCCGCTCGGCTCGGTTTGCCCAAGGTATGGGCGAAGAATCGTCCGGCCTCGGAAATCAGGTTGCGGTGGATGTCTTCACGATCCACGCCATCAGCATCGGTACACAGCGCCGGCATGGCGAGAATCTGCTCTTCGCTGCACGGCGCCATGAACACAAAGTGCCCTGCTCCGGCCAGTAGCTTGAAGTCCGGTGCAGTCGGCAGTTTACGCGCCAGCGCCGCCGCGTTTTTATCGAATGCGACGAGTTTGTCGCCATCGCCGCTGTACAGCAGCACGGGTACATGCACGTCGGCCAACGTTTGACGACCGAACTTCAGACTCAACGGCGCCATCAGCAACAAGGCATGAACACGCGGGTCGGCCACCGGTTGCAAGTCGTCACGATCAACAATGAGCTCGCCCTTGGTGTTGCAGGCGTCCCGATCATCCGGGCGCTCCTGGCAATAGCGGCGCAGGCGATCCAGATCCGGTTGTGCGCCAGAGAGAATCAACGCTGTCTCACCACCCGCCGAATATCCGATGACTCCGACCTGATCCGCATTGACGAACGGCGCCAGCATGCGGTCGCCAAGGGTGGCGGTGATCGCTTCGGAAATCTGGATAGGCCGCCCATAGAGATTGCTCAGGGTGCCCAGTCGGCTGTGATCCTTGGAGTTGTCACCGGGGTGGATCACCGCGACCACCACAAACCCTTTGCGGGCCAGCGAGGTGGCAAGATCGTGCAGCGCCAAGGGGGTGCCGGTGTTGCCGTGGGACAGCATCAGCATCGGAAAACGGCCCATGGCGACCTTGGTGTCTTCGCCGGCTTCAATCGAGTAGCCCTCAAGCAGGCTCATGTGCTTGCGCTCACTGGAGGGATAGAACGCGATGGCGCGCATCGGTTGCAGATCCAGCGGATCGAGGAATGTCATCTCGTGGTAGCCAACGCTCCAGACCGGGTGAACCCCAGGCGCAGCTTGCACTGAGTTCAGGCCGCCCAGCAGGCAAATCAGTAACGCTGCACTAAGACGCATCATGGGGTGCCCCACCCTGTTGTTACTCAATCGAAAGATCCGTTGCTTTGTGAGGCCGGTACGCCGGGAATTCGACGAACTGTGACGACAATGCATCCAGACGCTGATCGTTTGACTGCATAACCTGGGCCAGATTATGTAACAGTCAGAAACAAAAAACTCCGTATTCGGCCCTTGCAGAACCAGAATACAGAGTTTTCGGGGGATTGCCTGAACTTGAGCAGTTCTTTATGCAAGCCTTACGCGGCGGCGAAAAGTTGCTCGCTGATCTTCGCTTGAGCAGCAGTCATGGCGTTGTTGCGCACTTCTTCACCATACGCCAGGCCTTCGGCACGGACGATCTCGATGTCTGTGATACCAAGGAAACCCAACACCAGTTTGAGATATTCCTCGTGGGCAATGCCGCTCGCCTGGCCGGCATGGATACCGCCAGACGTGGAGACGATGACCACCTTCTTGCCACCGCACAGGCCTTCTGGGCCGGCTTCGGTGTAACGGAAGGTCTGGCCGGCAACCGCAACGCGGTCGATCCAGGCCTTGAGTTGGGTCGGCACGGTGAAGTTGTACATCGGCGCGGCGATCACGATAGCATCGGCGGCGATGAACTCGGCCAGCGTCGAAGCGCTCAGATCGGCTTCATGCTGTTGTGCGGCGTCGCGCAGTTCAGCGGTCGTACCGGCAGCAACCAGCGTGGTCGACGAGAAGTGGCTGATGGCGTCAGCGGCCAGGTCGCGATAGGTCACTACGGCGCTTGGCTCTGCAGCTTGCCAGGCGTTGACGACTTGGCTGCTCAACTGACGGGAAGCCGAGTTGTCGCCCAGAATGCTCGAATCGATATGCAGCAGTTTCATGTGGAATCTCCTGGAATGAATCGCCGGTGGCGACGGAATGGAGACAATCCTACGCAACAAACCAATAGCTGATTAGCCGCCAACAATGCGATAGTTCGTCCCACTGATAGAACAGTCGGATCTCAACCATGCAAGACCTCAACGATCTCTACTACTTCGCCAAAGTCGTCGAGGCTGGCGGCTTCGCGGCGGCCGGGCGTTTGCTGGGCATTCCCAAGTCAAGGCTGTCGCGGCGCATTGCTGAACTGGAAGAGCGTCTCGGTGCGCGCTTGCTGCAACGCACCACCCGCCAACTCAATTTGACGGCCGTCGGCGAACGATATCTGCGCCACTGCCAGGCAATGCTGCTGGAAGCAGAAATGGCTGACGAAGCCGTGGCCAGCATGTCCAGCGAGCCGCGCGGCCGTTTGCGGGTGTCATGCCCAACCGGTCTGGCGCGGGAAATGCTGCCGTCGGTCATCAGTGAGTTTCTTGGCAAATTCCCTAAGGTCCAACTGGAAATAGTCCTGCTCAACCGCCGTGTGGACCTGGTCGCCGAGGGTTTCGACGTTGCCCTGCGTGTGCGTGAACCGGGTGATGAAGACCCGCTGTTGGTGACCCGACGCTTGCGCCAGGCGCAAACGGTGTTGGTGGCCAGCCCGGCGTTTATCCAGGGGCAAACAATCAACCACCCGCAGGACTTGAGAAACCTGCCGGTGCTGGGGGCGCTTGAGGCTGATCGCCTGGTGCATGTGCGACTGTTCGATCAGGATGGCGGAAGTTTCGAGTTGAACATGGAGGCGCGCCTGGGCATTGATGACTTTATCGTGCGCAAGACCTGTGTCCTGGCGGGCCAAGGCTTCACCTTGCTGCCAATGATGTACTGCGAAAACGAGTTGCAAAACGGCACGCTGGTGCAGTTGCTGCCCGAATGGTCGCTGACCGGCGGCTGGCTGCAAGCGGTGTATCCGCATCGGCGCGGCGTGATGCCGGCCGTGCGCGCGTGGATCGATCATCTGGTCGAATCGTTCAGTGCCTGTGGGGAGCGGTTGTTATGAAACAAGGAAAGATGAGCGAAGCCGACGTGGCCGCGTTCTGTCTGGCATTGCCGGGCGCGCACGAAGACTACAAGTGGGGTGGCGTTCGGGTGTTTTCGATTGCTGGCAACAAGATGTTTGCCTTGCAAGGGCTTCGCGGCGATTCGCTGGCGTTCAAGGTAGACAAGGATCTGTTTCTGGGCCATTGCGACCGACCGGGGATTCATCCGGCGCCCTATCTGGCAAGGGCCCAGTGGATCATCATGCACCCGCCCTACCCTTTGGCCGCTGAGGAGTTGCGGGGTTTGCTGCAACGTTCGCATCAATTGGTGGTGAGCAAGCTGCCGAAGAAAACTCAAGTCGGCCTGCGGTTGTAACCGAATCCGGCTGAAAACAACCCTTCGAAACTGTGGGGGCGAGCAAGCCGCTCCCACACGACTTCAACGTGTTGTTTAGAGCAGTGCCAAAAGGTTGGAGCCGAGGAAGATCTGGCCGATCCAGAACACCTGGTGCAACAGGACGATCACCCAGAACAAAATCTGATACGAGACCTTGCGTGTCTTGTGCCTGAACACCTGCTGGGCGATCAACGCACCGGGCCAGCCACCGGCCAGTTCAACCGCATGAAGAATGTTCTCCGGCGTGCGCCACGCATCGGCGCGGGCCTTGCGCTTGTCAGCCCAATACATGAAGAACGCCAGCACGCTGACGACGCCATAAGCCGCCAACGGCACCAGCGATATCCCGCGCCCCCCCATCGACAGCGAGCCGTACAACGGCAACGCACAGACGACAGCCAGAACAACCAGTTTCAGTTTCAGGTTCTGAATACCGCCGCCCGAAGGTCGACCTTCGGGGCGGCGTGCGCGGGTATCACTCACGGCTTGGCCGCCGACCAGTCCACCCAACCAAACTGCCACGTTGCCAGAATCACCAGACCAAAGACGATTCGATACCAGGCAAACGCTGCATAACTGTGGCTGGCAATGAACTTGAGCAAACCGCGTACCGCAATCATCGCGAAGATAAACGCAGTGACGAAACCGATGGCGAACACCGGAAAGTCGGCCGGCACAAACAGATGGCGGTACTTGAAACCGGAGTAAACCGCAGCACCGACCATGGTTGGCATGGCGAGGAAGAACGAGAACTCGGTGGCGGTTTTGCGTGACAGGCCGAACAGCAGGCCGCCAATGATCGTCGAGCCGGAGCGCGAAGTGCCGGGGATCATTGCCAGGCATTGCGCAAAACCGATTTTCAGCGCGTCGGTCCAGCGAATCTCATCGACCGTTTGCGCGTGCACTTCATGCTGTCGCTGTTCAGCCCACAACATGATGACGCCCCCCACCACCAACGCCGTAGCCACGGTGATCGGGTTGAACAGATACTGATGGATCAGATCGGCAAAGATCACGCCCAGCACAACGGCGGGCATGAAAGCGATCAGCAGGTTGGCGGTAAAGCGCCGCGCGCGGGGCTGAGTCGGCAAACCGACCACCACGTCGAGGATCTTGCGACGAAATTCCCAGACCACTGCGAGGATAGCGCCAAGCTGAATAATGATGTTGAACGCCATGGCCCGCTCGCCGCCAAAATTGAGCAGGTCGGCAACGATGATCTGGTGTCCGGTACTGGAAATGGGCAAAAACTCCGTCAGCCCTTCTACAACGCCTAGTATCAGTGCCTGCAAGGCAGTCCAAAGATCCATCAATCCCCCAAAGAGCGATGCGCTCAGGCATGCTCCGATAGTATTTTCTAACGTTCACTGCGATCAGCGTGGCCGGATATTGCGGTACCGATTCCGCGCGCTCAGGATCCACACGAAAGGGTCAAAATTCCGTGAAATATTAATTTGGATTCAGGTTTTCACGCGCGGGGCCGAAATCCTAACAGACAAGCCTTATTAGCGCTGCCGCGTTATACGACTTGGGTCGCGTATGCCCGCTCACGAAATCGTGGTTGGATGCTGGCGGTCGTTTATTACAAGAAAAAGAATCAGGAGTGACAGCGTTATGAACAGCTTGCGCAGTGTGTCGATCAGCCGACGCTTGTGGCTCATCTTGATTGTGGCCGTGGTCATGTTGCTAACCTTGGGCGTGTTGATGCTCAAGCAGATTCACGATGACCTGTATCACGCCAAAGCCCAGAAAACCCAGCATGTGGTACAGACCGCCAGCGGATTGCTGACCTATTACCATGACCTGGAAACCGCCGGCACTCTGACCAGAGAAGCCGCGCAAAAACAGGCAGTCACCGCCATCCGTGGCCTGCGCTACGACCAGAGTGACTATTTCTGGATCAACGACCTCACGCCCGTGATGGTCATGCACCCCACCAACCCCAAGCTTGAAGGCCAGAATCTCTCGGCGATCCGCGATCCGGACGGTTTTGCAGTGTTCAACGAAATGGTCGCCATCGCCAAAGCCAAGGGCGCCGGCATGGTCGATTACCGTTGGCCAAAACCCGGTGCCACCGAGCCTGTTGCCAAAACGTCCTACATCAAGTTGTTTGAGCCTTGGGGCTGGGTGATTGGCTCTGGCGTGTATGTCGACGATGTGCAGGTCGAGTTCCAGGGGCAAGTCATCAAGGCGTCGGTCGTCGGCCTGGCGATTTCGCTGATCATGGCCCTGCTGGTGATTCTGATTGCCCGCAGTATCGTGCGGCCATTGCAGGAAACCGTAAGCGCCATGGCCAACATCGCCAGCGGCGAAAGCGACCTGACCCGCAGCCTCGATACCCACGGCAAGGATGAGGTCACGGAGCTGGCTCGTCATTTCAACGCGTTCACTGCCAAATTGCGCCGGGTCATCGGTGACTTGCAGGTATCGGCCAGCGCCCTCGGCCAGTCGTCCTGCGAACTGGGCAACGATGCCTCGCAGGCCCAGGAACGCAGCCAGCAACAATCGCAACAGATGGAACTGGTCGCCACCGCGATCAACGAGGTGACTTACGGTGTGCAGGATGTGGCTAAGAACGCGGAGCATGCCGCCGCCGAAATGCGCGACGCCGAGGCGCAGGCACAACAGGGCCAGATCAATATCGACGGTAGCCTGCAACAGATCGACAAGTTGTCCGGCACCATTGATCAAGCCGTTGAAGTGATTCGTACCCTGGCTGACGAAAGTACCCAGATCGGCAGCGTGCTGGAAGTGATTCGTTCGATTGCCGAGCAAACCAACTTGCTCGCGCTCAACGCGGCCATCGAAGCGGCGCGCGCTGGCGAACAGGGCCGCGGATTCGCCGTGGTGGCGGATGAAGTGCGCTTGCTGGCGCAGCGTACGCAGAAGTCGACAGCGGAGATCCAATCGATGATCGAGCGACTGCAAAATCACTCCGAAGCGGCGGTCAAGGTGATCGGCGACAGTAGCAAGGCTTCGCAACTGACCATCGAACAGGCCGGGCTGGCCGGTGCCAGCCTGAACGCCATTGGCCAGGCATTGCGCAATCTCAATGGCCTGAACGCGTCGATTGCCAGTGCGACACTGCAACAGGCGCATGTGGTTGAGGACATCAACCAGAACGTCACGCAAGCAGCCGGGTTGTCTCACAGCACCGCAATGGCGGCAGAGCAGTCGAGTGCGGCGAGTGCGCGGCTGGGGCAATTGAGCGAACAACTGAACAGCCTGCTGCGCCAGTTCCGCGTCTGACAACCATGCCCCTGAGGGAGTGAGCTCGCTCCCTCAGGTCAGGCGGCGCAGCGCTTAATGCCTCGGTCGTGTTTTTGGGTACAATCCGCCCCCCTTCAACTCCCCCAAAGGAACCTACATGTCCGGGCTTGAACTGTTTGCTGCCGCCCTCGGTGTGATCGCCGTTTGGCTGACGGTCAAACAGAACCCGTGGTGCTGGCCCATCGGTTTGGTCATGGTGTTGCTCTATAGCTGGATCTTCTTTGAAGTGAAGCTGTATTCGGACATGTTGCTGCAAGTGATCTACGCCGCCCTTCAGATCTACGGCTGGTGGCAATGGACGCGTGCCGGGACGATGCATGACGGGCGCGAAGTGACCCGCCTCGACACCCGCTCGATTTTCCTTGGCCTGTGCGCTGGCGCGGTTGGCAGTGTGTTGCTCGGTGCGGCCATGGCCCACTGGACCGACGCTGCACAACCGTGGCTGGACGCAGCACTCACCGGTTTCAGCCTGGTGGCACAGCTGTGGATGGCGCAAAAACGCCTGCAATGCTGGGCTCTGTGGTTCGTGCTTGATGTGATCTTTGTCGGATTGTTTATCTACAAAGGGCTTTACCTCACCGCCGCGTTGTACGGCTTGTTCACCCTGCTGGCGGTACAAGGCTGGCGTGAATGGCGGGCTGATCCGGCGTTGCGCACATGAAAGTCGTGGTTCTGACCGGCCCCGAGTCCACCGGCAAGAGCTGGCTGGCGGCCGGCCTTCAGCAGCATTTCGGTGGCCTGCGCGTCGACGAATACGTACGCTTTTTCATCGAACAGAACCCTCGGGAGACGTGTCTGGCCGATATCCCCGAGATCGCCCGCGGCCAACTGCAATGGGAGGATCAGGCGCGGGCGCAGCAACCGCCACTGCTGATTCTCGACACCCACCTGTTGAGCAACATCCTGTGGAGCCAGACCCTGTTCGGCGATTGCCCACCCTGGCTGGAGCCGCAGTTGCTGGCCCGGCATTACGACTTGCACCTGCTGTTGTGCCCGGAGCAGATCGACTGGACCGATGACGGGCAACGCTGCCAGCCGGATCTTGGCGAGCGTTTAGGGTTTTACCAGGCTACCCACGACTGGCTTGAGCAGCACCGGCAACCGTTTCAGATCATTCAAGGCCATTGGACCGAGCGCCAGGCGCAAGCCTTTGCTGCGGTCGAGCGATTGCTGGCCGAATCAGCCGACTCATAGGGACGCCGGCCTCATTGCCACCGTCTCGCGGGCCAAGGTGTCCGTTTCTGAAACACTTGCCTGAGTGCAAAGCGCCCGTCTCAGTGGCCTTCACCGCGTTGTCATCCCAGTTGTTAAGCGGCTGAAACACATTGGCGCAAACCCTTCTTCCAGAGCTTTGTATCGACTTTGGTCGGATACTTGCCAGCCGGCCTGTTTCAACGCTGAAACAGTTCCTGTGTCAGCGTCGCATCCATTCCCAGTAACCCATTGAAATTCCAGAACAATCATAAAGCGGCACAGGATTCGCTATCTCCTTCACAACGCTGACTAGGGCCAGCCCACTGAAGAAGGAATTGCAGCCGTGGGGAATTTCAAAAAAAGCTTGACCTGCCTTCTGCTGATCGGATCAGCCGCCAGCACCATCCTCAGTTTCAACGTTCAGGCCGAAGGCAATGGCGTGATCGTCCTCAATCGCGATGTCCAGCCGATTCCTATCGGGCGCAATGGTGGCAAAGACCCCTACCCGACCACCGTCAACGCCAACCCATCGGCGCGAATCAACCAGACTCTGAGCAATACCGAACTGAGCGACGGTGACTTTGCCAGCGTCGCCAGCGGCTCGTCGATTCGCGGCAACATCACCGCACCCAATTCGAATCTGCCCGGCATGAACACCCTGACCAACCCCAGCGGTATGCCAGGCATGAGTGCCGGCCATGGCGGCGGTGCCGGCGGCTCGATCTCCAACACGGTCAACCGTGCGATGAGCACTGGACTGGCTCCTTTGACCCGCATGGCTGGAGGCCAATGAGATGAATCGCTCCCTGCTCCTGCTCGCCTTCATCGGCTGCACCAGCGCTATGGCGGCCGACCCTGGCTCGGTAAACAACGCCAACATCCAGGATTCTGGTGTGCAGTACCGCGGCAACTTCAACGTCAACCAGGCAGCCGGTGACCAGATGCAGCAAGCCAATACCAAAGCCATCGCGATTGGCACCGACGCCAGCGCCAGCACCATCGTCAGGCAGCGAATCGACACGCCGGCCGACCGGTCGATGAATGCCAGCGCCACCATTGGCGGCACCTCTTTCAGTAATGGCAACGGAATCCTGGGAGTAAACCAGGGCGCCGGGGCCAACAACCAGATGGCCAACGTGACGCGCGTCAGCATCAGTGCTGCCCCGCAGAGCGTTGACGATAGCGCCCTTTCTCAACAGAACGTGGCGTTGTTACCGAGCTCAGGAGCAACTGGTACCTCACCCGGCAGTCGCCAGGTCACGACAAGTGATCAGGCCTTCACCGGCAGCCGAGGGGTCATCCAGGTGAACCAGAGTGCCGGGGTGGGGAACCGTATGGCTAACACCCTGAGCATCCGGGTCGCAGACTGACCCAAACAAAAAAAGCAGTGCAATTAGAAAAGTCCCAACACTTAACCAACTAATAAGCACGGAGAAACACCATGAAACCTACAATGGCTCTTAAACCACTGGTTTTCGCTCTTGCAGCAGTAATGGCAATGGCAGCTCAGGCAGGCGGTAACGATCATGGTAACAACGGCGGTCATGGTCACCAGCCTCCTCCACCAAAAGGCCCAACCCTGGAGCAGCTCCTGCAAATCACTGCCGGTGCCGGCGCCGCTGTACTGGATACACAGAACAGCGACGGCAACGTGGTGAAAAACCAGGGCACCAAAAACAACGCCACCACCGACAACTCGCTCAACGGTTCCAACGGCAACATGGGTGCCAACACCGCAGCAGGCGACGGTAACCAACAAGACAACGCTGCCGCTCTGGCGACCGCCGACGAAAGCTTCATCTTCGGCACTGCTGTTGCTGCCTCGAGTGCAACTCAGGTCAACAACAACAACTACGTAAAAAATTCGTCGACCGTCAACAACGCCACACTTAACAATGCAGGCAACAACGGCTCCGGCAACATCGGCGTCAACGTGACGGCTGGCAACTTCAACCAACAGAAAAACAACCTGGCTATCGCTGTATCGGGCGGTCGTGTCGCTCAGGCCGCAGCCGCGGCCAACCAGTCTTCCACTGGCCTGGTGGTCGAAAACAAAGGTGTGCAAACCTACAAAAAAGACACCCTCACCGGCACTTTTGCAGCCGCTGGTGTGTTTAAAGCCAAAGGCACTGCAACCATCGAAGGCGATGACAGCCACCACGGTGGGTACGGCAACAAAGGTGGTCACGGTGGTGGCAATGACGATCAAAAAGCCAAGTTCGAAGCCGTGGGTACTTTTGGCCTCGCTGGCGTAACCACTCAGCAAGTGTTGACCAAAGATGGCTGGAAAAACCCAGTCACCAACACTGCCAACATGACTGGTTCGATGAACAACTTCTCCGGCAACGGTGGAGCCAACGTCTCGGCCGGTGTGGGCAACCAACAAAGCAACTCGCTGTCCATCGCTGCAGGTTGCAAAGCCTGCATGTAATCGCGATCGAAACGAAAGCCCCGGCAACGGGGCTTTTCCTCAGTCCGCAAAGGCGTATCGATCATGCGTAAGACTGCCCTTATCGCTCTGCTTTGCCTGTCCGGCCTGTCCCAGGCTGCCCAGATGCCTGTGGCTGCCCTTCCCGGCGGCACACTCGTCTACAAGAACGTGCAAAGCATTCGTGAGCGCAAGTTTTCCGACATCGTCGAACAGAAAACCGATTTCAGTTGCGGCGCCGCCGCACTGGCCACGGTGTTACGCCAGGCCTATTGGCTCGACGTCGATGAGGAGCACATCATCAAAGGCATGCTGGTCAATTCCGACCCGGACCTTGTTCGCACTCAAGGTTTTTCCATGCTGGACATGAAGCGCTACGTTGAAAGCATCGGCATGCGTGCCAGGGGTTACCGGATTCCGCCCGAGAAACTCGAAGCGGTGACCATTCCGGTGGTGGTACTGATGGAGATTCGCGGCTACAAGCATTTCGTGGTGTTGCAGCGTGCGGACAAGGATTGGGTTTACATCGCAGACCCGGTTTTAGGCCATAAACGCTACGGCCACGATGACTTTGTCAAAGGTTGGAACGGCATTGTCTTCGCCATCGTCGGTCCCGGATATGACAAAACCAATGCGTTACGAAGCCCTCCGACACCGCTGACCGCCAAGAACAAACTCGATGGTTTCAACCCTGTCCGAGACGCCGAGTTGATGGATTTCGGATTCATACAGAGCGACTTCTTTTAATCGCCGATAAAAGAATGGGACTGGACGTCCCGGGAGCAGCAGATGAAAACCTCATACTGGCTGGCCGCTGCCTGCCTGGCAGCGAGCGTTTCAGGCTACGCCAATGCAGGATTCAAACCCATCGAAGTCAAGGACCAGGAGCTCGCCGAGCTGCGCGGTCGTTATGTCATGCCGGGGCGAATCATCAGCTTCGGTATTGTCATGAGCAGTACCTGGCGCAATGCCAGTGGTGACCTGATCGGGGCATCGACCTCAATGCAACTTCAAGCAGCAACCGTTAAACCCGAATTCTATGTTCAGACCATCAAGGAGCACGGCAACGGCAGCCCCCTGACAGCCGGCACCGGCACGATTACCGGTGGCGCCGCCCTCAACAGCAGCCAGGGCGTGACGCAAAGCGTGCGCGCCGCTGGCGACAGCAACACGGCCTACAATAACGTCGCAATCAATGTCTCAGAGGCTTCCAGGGCTCCAGCGCTGGTACCCGCTCAAGGGCAGGCGTTGATGGCCGGACAAACCATCACCGGTGGTAATGCTGCCGGGAATGTGGCCGTTTCGGCCACCGGCAGTGGCATTCAAATGGCTATTCAGGCCTCCGGAAATCAGGGTACATCCCTGCAACAGGTCGCCCAGGGTGGTTTGCTGCAAAACACCCGCTTGCTCGGCAGTGCCAACGTGGTCAACAACATGACCCAACTCAACGTAGTTCTGAACAACAACGGCATGAGCGCCGGCGCATTGGACTGTAACCTGAGTCAACTCAGGGCCCTACGCAATATCGGATATTGAACTACGCTTGGTCTCGATCATTGGGTTTAAAGGGACGGCTTATTCATGTATCGATCAGTATCACTGCGTACAGCGGTTTGTTTGAGTACGCTTCTTCCCGCCGCCATGCTGCAAGCAGCACCCGACGCGGACGTCGCGACACTCAAGCAAGAACTTCTGGAACTCAAACAACGATACGAAGTACAACAAAAGGCCCTGGCGGTGCTCGAACAACGAGTCCGCCAGGTTGAGGAGCAACCCGTAGCCCCACCTCCCAAGCGCCTGGTCAAATCGCCTGCAGACATGAAACGCAATGCCGTTGCAAACCGCACTGGCTCTGCCACTGCATCCGGAGGCGCTGCAGGTGGCAGTGGTTACGGGCAGTCGCTGGCCGACGATTCACAACCGGCGCAAAGCGTATCCAACCTGTATGACGAAGCCAGTGGCTTTTTTGGCGGCGGTAAATTCAGTCTCGAAACCGGCATTACCTACTCGCGCTATGACACCCGTCAGTTGATCCTGAATGGTTTTCTCGCACTGGATTCGATTTTTCTGGGCAACATCAACCTTGACCGTATCAAGGCCGATACCTGGACGCTGGACGTCACCGGCCGCTACAACTTCAACAATCGCTGGCAGTTTGATCTGAACGTGCCAGTGGTGTACCGCGAATCGACCTATCAGTCCGGTGGCGGCAATCAGGGGGCTGCCGGCGTAACAACCGAGCAGGACGTTACGCGAGATCCCACCATTGGCGACGTCAACTTCGGTATCGCCTATAAATTCATGGACGAGTCCGTCAACACCCCGGACGCCGTGGTCACCTTGCGCGTGAAGGCGCCGACCGGCAAGGACCCGTTCGGCATCAAGTTGCGCCAGACCGACGCCAACACCAACCTGTTCGTGCCTGACACCCTGCCGACCGGCAACGGCGTCTGGTCGATTACGCCAGGCATCTCGCTGGTCAAAACCTTCGACCCGGCGGTGTTGTTCGGCAGCTTGTCCTACACACATAACCTTGAGGAGTCGTTCGACGACATCAGCTCGACCGTCAACCAGAAAACCCCGGGCAAAGTGCGAATCGGCGACAGCTTCCAGATCGGCGCCGGTGTAGCCTTCGCCTTGAACGAAAAGATGAGCATGTCGTTCTCGGTATCTGATCTGGTGCAACGTCAAAGCAAGCTCAAACAAGACGGTGGGGATTGGCAGTCGGTGGTGTCCAGTGATGCCAACGCCGGCTACTTCAACATCGGCATGACCGTTGCGGCCACCGATAACCTGACCATCGTTCCCAACCTGTCTATCGGCTTGACTGATGATGCCCCGGACTTTTCCTTCAGCCTGAAATTCCCGTACTACTTCTGACCGCTCGACCACGAACAAGGCCCGCTGCGATTACGTCGCAGCGGGCCTTGTTCGTTTCCCCCGCCCTAGCGGATCTGATGCTTGTGCAACAAGCGATAAAAAGTCGGCCGCGAAACGCCAAGCACCTTGGCCGCGATACTGAGGTTGTCGCTGTGCCGGTTCAACACATCGCACAGCGCCTGGCGTTCGGCACGGGTTTTGTAGTCTTCCAGCGTCCCCATCGGAGTGGCGATTGCGTGCTGGCTGATCAAACCCAGGTCGCGCGCTTCGATCTGCCGACCTTCAGCCAATACCAGGCCTCGACGCACGCGGTTGGCCAGTTCGCGAACGTTGCCCGGCCAGTCGTGTTTGCCCATGGCAATCAGCGCATCTTCACTGAAGCTGCGCGGCCGGCGTCCGGTTTCGTGACTGTAGAAGTGGGAAAAGTGGTTGGCCAGCATCGACAGATCGCCGTGGCGCTCACGCAGGGGCGCGGTGGCGACTTGCAGAACGTTGAGACGGTAATACAGGTCTTCGCGAAAGAGCTTCTTGTCGATGGCGGCTTCGAGATCGACGTGAGTCGCCGCCAGAACGCGCACATCAACCGGGATCGGTTGACTGCCGCCAACCCGTTCAATGTGTTTTTCCTGAAGAAAGCGCAGCAGATTGGCTTGCAGTTCCAGCGGCAGATCACCGATTTCATCAAGAAACAGCGTGCCACCATTGGCCGCTTCGATGCGCCCGACCTTTCGCTGATGAGCGCCGGTAAACGCACCTTTTTCGTGTCCGAACAGTTCGGACTGGATCAAATGTTCAGGAATTGCACCGCAGTTGATCGCCACGAACGGCTTGTTGTTACGCTGGGATTGACGATGCAGCGTGCGTGCAACCAGCTCTTTACCGGTGCCGCTTTCGCCGCGGATCAATACGGGCGACTCGGTGGGCGCCAGTTTGCTGAGGAGTTTGCGTAGTTCGCGTATCGGTTTGCTGTCGCCGAGCAGTTCGTGTTCCGGCTGATCGATGTGGACCGTGCCCTGCCCGCGCAAGCGCGCCATGCCGAACGCGCGGCCGAGGGTGACCTGCACCCGCGACACGTCAAACGGCAAGGTATGGAAATCGAAAAACCATTCACAGACGAAGTCACCGACGTTCTGCAAGCGCAGGACTTCCTGATTGAGCACAGCGATCCATTCAGTGCCGCTGCGACTGATCAGTTCCTTGACGGCTTCGGGACGTTCCAGGTGAAAAGGCTGCAAACGCAGCAAGCCGACATCACAGCTACGGTCGGCGGCGTTTTCCAGGCTGCAGCTGTCGACATCCCAGCCTGCCGCGCGCAAACCGGGTAGTAAGCGGTGACAGTCGTCGCAGGGATCGACCACCAATAAACGTCGTAATGCGGGCGCTTCACTCATGACTGTTCCTTGGCGCCAAATTTAAGGAATTTATTTTAAAAACAGTCATTTGGCAGACCTGGCTGTAACACTAGCAAGAATTTGACGGCGCCTTGTATCGATTGCTTATAGATCTACCGGCAAATACGTTATAAGAAATGTAATTATTAGCTAGCTATCGACTTGGTCTCTTTCAGCAAACTTTCAAGTTCTCCAGAAAATCCGAGTGCATAAAAGAAATTTGAAATTTCTTTGTTTCAAGTGTGACCTGCTCCCCGGTTGCGTGCATCAGTACAAGTAACCAGCCGATCGGTGAGCCCAACCGACGGCCTATCACTTGACTGGGCACTAAAGAGAGAAAACCCCATGACCGCCCCGCTCCGTATCAACGAAGCTCTTTTGATTGCCAACCACGCGTTTCAACCTTTCCAGTGCGTGGCCTGGGCCCCACAAGACGGCAATGGCGAATTGAGCCTGACTGTTATCGACCGCACCAATTCACGTATCGGCCGTAAACAGATTCCGAGCACCGCCTACTCCGACCCGGCACAGCTGGAACAGTTGCTGCAGCAGGCTCGCGCCGAACTGAGCGAAGAAGGTTACGCGTTACAATCGTGGTCGATGCCACATTGATAGCCGGGTAAGGCGGATGACTTTGAGGTCATCCGCTCTCCTGTTCTTAGTTGCTGTTTCTATTTTACTCCCCATACTTCTGTACAACTTTCAGCCACGCGCGGCAACGTAACTGCTTGGCAGGCTTGCCATTGGTTCAAAAAGACACTGTTCTGGCACAGTGTGACCCTCTACCTGTTAGTTCTTACAGTTGTACTTCCCTCTGTTCAGGGATTGAATGTTCCGCTCATGCAGTTACCCGACCGGCACCCGGTTCTGGTCAACTCGCAAGGAGATGCGTGCATGTCAACGTTGAATACTTATCTGCTCCCGACGCCATTTAATAATGCCGGTCAACTCGACAGGACATTTGCCGCCAACGGAGTCGCCCAGGTTTATTTTCCCGACAGTGTGTCCAGCCTGACTCAAGAGGTTGCCCTGGATGCGCAAGGGCGGATTCTTGTGGCAGCCAAAGTCGGCCTTGCACAAGGCAGCCGTTTCGGCCTTGCTCGGTTGCTCGCCGATGGTTCCACCGATCTATCATTCGGTGATCAAGGCTGCGTGATCGGCACCTTTGCACCTGGTTTCGAGGCCATGGGCGGCAAAGTGCAGGCGTTGCCCGATGGACGCATCCTGCTGGCCGGCCTGCACTATGAAAACACCCATCGCACACTGCCCGCCGTCGCTCTGTTCGACGCTCAAGGCAGACCGGATCAAACGTTTGGGGATAATGGCCGCAAAGTTGTATGCCTGCCGGGCGATTTGTCCATGGGCTCCCGTGACCCCTGGCTGCCTCCGGGCGTACCGGGTGCTGAGGCCTGCGATTTAGCGGTACAGGCCGACGGGCATATTCTGCTGATCGCCAACCACCATTTCGAACTTGCTGACCATGCCGGCATGCTGATTCGACTCAAACCCGACGCCAGCCTGGATGAAACCTTCAACGGTCGCGGCTTCGTGATGATCCGCCATCTGTTGCTCAATACCTGGCTCAGTAGTCTGCTGCTGCAGGAAGACGGGCGGATCGTGGTGGGCGGTTCAATCGATTTCCCTCAGCAAGGCCTGTTGGCGCGCTATCTGCCCGATGGTCGTCTTGACGAGCGTTTTGCAGTAGACGGCTTCATGACCATCAAGGCTGATGGGCGAAGCGCTCAGATCAGTCGGGTCCTTGATTCCGAAGACGCCCTGCACTGTTTCGGCAGCAGTTTCGACCCGCTCCGCTGCCTGGCTTTCAGCCTTCACCCCAATGGTCGCCCCGACCTGCATCGCAATAACGGCCAGCCGCAACTGCTGGACATCGGTCCCAGCGGCTGCCAATGGAGCGCCGCCCAGCGCATGGCAGATGGCCGAATCATCGCCGCAGGTGCAACCATTGGCGGGATCGAAGCAGATTTCATCGTGGCCCGCTACCACGCCGATGGCCGCCTGGACCCAAGCTTCGGCCATGGCAATGGCTGGCTGCGCACCCGTCTGGGACACAGTCTCGACACGGCAAACTCACTGGCTGTGCAAGCGGATGGCGCTATCCTCGTCGGTGGTTATTCGCTGAATGGCCGTTACCGGGCCGTGATCGCGCGGTATCTGAACGCCTAAGAGCTTGATCTTCGTTCTCACATCCGGCAACTTGCGCGCTTCTCAAGACAAGGAGCAACCGATGTCCGGTTCAATGGCCCAGGCGTTCGCGCATAACTTTCTAGGGCATTCACCACGCTGGTATAAAGCGACCATCGTTGGATTCCTGATCCTTAATGCTGTCGTGCTGTTCACTGCCGGCCCCGTCGCGGCTGGCTGGCTGCTGGTGATCGAGTTTATCTTCACCCTGGCCATGGCCCTCAAGTGCTATCCGTTGATGCCCGGCGGTCTGTTGCTGATTGAAGCTCTGCTGCTGAAGATGACCACGCCGCAGGCACTTTATGATGAGCTGGTGCACAACTTTCCGGTGATCCTGCTGCTGATGTTCATGGTGGCCGGCATTTACTTCATGAAGGATCTGCTGCTGTTTCTGTTTTCGCGGCTGTTATTGGGCGTACGTTCAAAAGCGCTGCTGTCCCTGATGTTCTGCTTCCTGTCGGCGTTTCTTTCAGCGTTTCTCGATGCATTGACCGTCACAGCAGTGATCATAAGCGCGGGTGTCGGTTTCTACGCGGTCTACCACCGCGTTGCCTCGGGGAACGATCCACGGCAGGACAGTGAAATCAGTGATGACCAACACCTGCCCCCCCTGCAACATGACGATCTGGAACAGTTCCGCGAGTTCCTGCGCAGTCTGTTGATGCACGGCGCGGTGGGCACGGCGCTGGGTGGCGTCTGCACATTGGTCGGCGAGCCACAGAACCTGCTGATCGGCCATGAAATGGGCTGGCACTTCACCGAGTTCTTCTTGAAAGTCGCCCCGGTATCCGTGCCAGTGCTGGTGGCAGGTCTTGTGACCTGCGTTTTGCTGGAGAAGCTGCGCTGGTTCGGTTACGGCACACTGCTGCCGGAGAACGTGCGCGCCGTCCTCGCCAACTATGCCGCCGAGGACAACGCCAAGCGCACGAATCGTCAACGCGCCGCCCTGCTGGTGCAAGGCGCCGCCGCGCTGATCCTGATTGCCGGGCTGGCTTTCCATGTCGCGGAAGTCGGCCTGATCGGCCTGATGGTGATCGTGTTGATCACCGCGTTTACCGGGATCACCGACGAGCATCGTCTGGGCAGCGCGTTCAAGGACGCCATGCCGTTCACTGCCTTGCTGGTGGTGTTCTTTGCCGTGGTGGCGGTGATTCACGATCAACACTTGTTTGCGCCGCTGATCGAGTGGGTGCTGGCGCTGCCGGCTGACCAGCAACCGGGCATGTTGTTCATTGCCAATGGCGTGCTTTCGGCGATCAGTGACAACGTGTTCGTGGCAACCATTTACATCACCGAAGTGAAACAGGCATTCCTGGCTGGGCACATGACCCGCGAGCACTTTGAGACGCTGGCGATTGCGATCAACACCGGCACCAATTTGCCGAGTGTTGCGACACCGAATGGTCAGGCGGCGTTTCTGTTCCTGCTGACCTCGGCAATTGCACCGCTGGTGCGTCTGTCTTATGGCCGAATGGTGTGGATGGCAGTGCCTTACACCGTTGTGATGGGTTCCCTGGGCTGGTACGCCGTCAGCTACTGGCTGTAAACACATAACTGTTGTGGGAGCGGGCTTGCTCGCGAACGCGGTGTGTCATTCGACGATACGTTGACTGAAACGCCGCGTTCGCGAGCAAGTCCGCTCCCGCTTTTTTATGCGTGAATCAGCGAGGCAGGATGTATTTTTCGATCGCTTGGGCGACGCCATCTTCGGTGTTTGGCGCAGTGACCACATCAGCCTGACGCCGCACCGCCTCCTCCGCCTGCCCCATGGCAATCGACAATCCTGCGCAATGGAACATCGCCGGATCATTCCCACCATCCCCGATCGCGGCTGTCTGTTCCAACGGGATGCCAAGATGCGCGGCGATCGTCGCCAGCGCAGTCCCCTTGTGGGCTTCCAGCGCCGTGACGTCCAGATACACCGGTTGCGAACGCGACACCTGTGCCTGACCTTCAACCCTGGGCAGCAAACGCGCCTCCAGTTCGATCAGCAGTTCGGTGTTATTGCTGGTGGCAACGATCTTGTCGATACGCTCCAGATACGGCTCGAAACTCTCGACCACGACCGGCGGATAGCCCAGGCCATGCTGTTCGCGCGGGACCATCGGGCCGTGCGGATCCTTGAGTAACCAGTCGCCACCACTGAACACCCAGATTTCGACATCGGGCTGATCGGCGAACGTTGCCAGTGCCTGCAGCGCAGCGGTGGCCGGAAGATAATGCGCCACCAGCAGGCTGCCGTCAGGATTGACGATGGTGCCGCCATTGAAGGCCGCCGTCGGCAGATCGACGCCCAACGCCTCGATTTGCTGCAACATGGCTTTGGGTGGGCGCCCGGTGGCGAGACTGAACAGTACGCCTGCTTCGCGCAATGAACGAACGGCCTCGATGGTGCGCTGGCTCAATGTGTGATCGGGCAGCAACAGTGTGCCGTCCATGTCACTGAGCAAAAAACGGATGGGTTGTTGCCGCGCGTCGTTCATCCGAGACCGTGCCAGACGCGACCATCGCGAGTCAGTAGATCTTCGGCGGCGGTCGGGCCGTCTTCACCGGCGGCATACGTCTGCACGCTGGCGTCCTGTTGCCAGGCATCGAGGAACGGCTGCACGGCGCGCCAGCCGTTCTCGATGTTGTCGGCGCGCTGGAACAGCGTCTGGTCGCCGGTCAGGCAGTCGTAGATCAGCGTTTCGTAGCCGGTCGACGGTTGCATCTCGAAGAAGTCCTTGTAAGCAAACCCCAACTCGATGTTGGCCATGTTGAGGGCCGGGCCCGGGCGCTTGGCCAGCAGGTCGAACCACATGCCTTCGTTGGGCTGGATCTGGATGCGCAGGTAGGTCGGTTGCAACTCGTCAACCTCTGTATCGCGAAACTGCGCATACGGCGCTGGCTTGAAGCAGATGACGATCTCAGTGTCGCGCACGCTCATGCGTTTGCCGGTGCGCAGGTAGAACGGCACGCCGACCCAGCGCCAGTTGTCGATCATGACCTTCAGCGCGACGTAGGTTTCAGTGCTGCTGTCGGGTGACACGTTGGCTTCCTGGCGATAACCGGCCAGCGGCTTCCCTGCGACTTCACCGGCGCTGTACTGCCCACGCACCGAGTTTGCCCTAGCCTCTTCAACCGTCCATGGCCGAATGGCACCGACCACTTTGGCCTTCTCGCCACGCACCGCATCGGCGCCGAACGCCGCCGGGGGTTCCATGGCGACCATCGCCAGCAACTGGAACAGGTGATTGGGCACCATGTCCCGCAAGGCGCCGGTGTGTTCATAAAAACTGCCACGGGTTTCGACACCAACCGTTTCGGCGGCGGTGATTTGTACGTGGTCGATGTAATGATTATTCCAGAAGGCCTCAAACAGGCTGTTGGAAAACCGGCTGACCAGAATGTTCTGCACGGTTTCCTTGCCCAGGTAATGATCGATCCGAAAGATCTGTTTCTCGGACATCACCTTGAGCAAGCAGGCGTTCAACGCTTCGGCCGTTTGCAGATCGGAGCCAAACGGCTTCTCGATCACCACCCTTCTGAATGCTTCGGGGGTTTCTTCAAGCAATTTGGCGACACCCAGGCGGCGCACCACTTCACTGAAGAAACGTGGCGCGGTGGCCAGGTAGAACACCGCATTGCCGGTGCCGCTGTCGGCAATTTTTGCCGCCAGCGCGCTATAAGTGCTGTCGTCCAGGAAATCGCCCTGAACGTAGCTGATACCTTTGGCGAGCTTGGCCCACAAGGCCGGATCAAGCATCTGATCGCCCTTGCCGACTTTCGCCGCCACTTCGGTACGGATGAAGTCTTCGAGCTTTTGCGCGAAGGCTTCATCGGTAATGGCGTTGTGGTCAACACCGACGATCCGCAGACCCTCATCAAGCAAACCGTCGCGACTGAGGTTATACAGCGCCGGCATCAGCAAGCGCTTGACCAGGTCGCCGTGAGCACCGAACAAAAACAGCGTGGTCGGTGGTGCGGGTTCTGCCTTGGATTTTCTGCGGATCGTATGGGTCATTTCTTTGGAGTCTCCACATGGCCGCCGAAGCCGAAGCGTTGGGCCGACAGGATCTTGTCGCCAAAGGTGCCCTGACCGCGCGAGCGGTAGCGCGAGAACAGCGAGTTCGACAGCACGGGCACCGGCACCGCTTGTTCCATGGCCGCTTCGATGGTCCATTGACCTTCGCCGCTGTCTGCGACGGAACCGGAGAACCCGTCGAGTTTCGGGTCACCGGCCAAGGCGTCGGCGGTCAAGTCCAGCAGCCAGGACGACACCACACTGCCACGACGCCAGACTTCGGCGATGTCGGCCACGTTGAGGTCGAAACGCTGATCTTGCGGCAGACGCTCGCTCGACTTGGTCTTGAGGATGTCGAAGCCTTCGGCAAAGGCCGCCATCATGCCGTACTCGATACCGTTGTGAATCATCTTCACGAAGTGCCCGGCACCGGCCGGACCGGCGTGAATGTAGCCGTGCTCGGCACGCTGATCGTCGGACTTGCGATCCTTGGTGCGCGCAATATCGCCCATGCCCGGCGCCAGGGCGGCGAACAATGGATCGAGACGCGTCACGGTTTCGGCGTCGCCGCCGATCATCATGCAGTAGCCGCGCTCCAGGCCCCAGACGCCACCGGAGGTGCCCACGTCGATGTAATGCAAGCCTTTCTCGGCCAGGGTCTTCGCCCGGCGAATGTCATCCTTATAGTTGGTGTTGCCGCCGTCGATGATGGTATCGCCGGCCTCAAGCAGGGTGCTCAGGGTTTCGATAGTGTCTTCGGTCGGCGCACCGGCCGGCAGCATGACCCAAACCGCACGCGGCTTGGCCAGGCCGGCGACCAGTGCCGGCAAATCGGCAACGCCCGTAGAGCCCTCGGCGGCCAGGGTGTCGACAAAGGCGGTATTGCGGTCGTAAACAACGGTGGTGTGACCGTTGAGCATCAGGCGCCGCGCAATATTGCCGCCCATGCGGCCCAGTCCAATAATCCCGAGTTGCATGTGCTGATGCTCCTTACTGCAAATAAATGTGTGTCATTGGTTATAGCCCAACGCGACTGATGGAGGTTAGTCCAGAGCGTTGCGATGAAGTTTCCGGGCATTGTGCCCGATCCAGACTGATAACGCCTTGAATCGTGGCGAAGACACACCGACCATGAAAAATAAAAAAGTTCCATTCACCGACAAAAGAAACCAAAATTGGCGCCGATAGTAAGTCAGCACCCCGAATCGGGGACGACTTACAGTTGAGACACGCCATTTGCGAGGTGAGCAATGGGCACAGTACACACAGCAATGCCGCCACAAACCCTGTACGTGACAATCCGTCGCGATGAACTGCGTCAATTGAAAAACGAACGCGACCAATTGAAGCAGGAGTTGGCGCAGTTGCGCCTGCTGACCCAAGGTGCCCAGCCGCAACCTTTGCCGGTCGTTCAGCGTAACCCCCAGGCCTGAATCCCCGCCCCCGCCAGCCCCCCGGGAACGGCAGACGCTGTTCCCGAAACGACCTGCCCCGCACCACGCCAGATCCTCACAAACTTTTCACATTCCCTTGGTAATACTGCGCCCGTTCTGGCCGTACGTACGCGTGCGGCCTTCGTTCGTCGGCTACAGGGATGCTCCGGCGGTGGTTGTCACGAGTGAGCTGGAGCGCCGAATGGCATTGTTCAAACGCAGCAAAACGACTGCGACAGGTTTTGATTGGGCCGGACTTCTCTGGCTGTTCGTGTTTTTCTGGTACTTCTCGGGTATCACCCAACTGCTGATCCAGTTGACCGGCACATCCGGTTTCTCCGGGTTCCGCCAGGCCTTCTTCATGAGCGCGCTGTGGCTGGCGCCAATGCTGATGTTCCCCAAGCGCACAAAAATGCTCGCTGCCATTATTGGCGTAGTGTTGTGGGCCTGCTCGATGGCGAGTCTGGGCTACTTCTTCATCTATCAGCAGGAATTCTCGCAGAGCGTCATCTTCATCATGTTCGAGTCGAACGTGTCCGAAGCCGGCGAGTACATGACCCAGTACTTTGCCTGGTGGATGGTTCCGGCGTTCCTCGCTCACACCGCATTTGCCTATTTCCTTTGGACGCGTTTGCGTCCGGTGCACATGCCCCGTGGCCGCGCGTTCGTGGCCGCAATGGCGATTCTGATCGCCGTAGTGGGTTATCCGCTGGTCAAGCAGACCCTGCGCATGGGCAACGTTGCCCAGGGTTTCGAGAAGTTCGAATCCCGCATCGAGCCTGCCGTGCCATGGCAGATGGCGGTGGCGTATCACCGTTATCTCGACACATTGGCCGACATGCAGGACATGCTGCACAGCGCCAGCAAGATTCCTCCGCTGCACAACCTCAAGGCTGCGAATGCCGATCAGCCTTCCACGCTGGTATTGGTGATCGGTGAATCGACCAACCGTCAGCGCATGAGCCTGTACGGCTACCCACGCAATACCACGCCTGAGCTGGACAAACTCAAGGATCAACTGGCGATCTTCGACAACGTCGTCACCCCTCGCCCATATACCATCGAGGCGTTGCAGCAGGTACTGACTTTCGCTGACGAATTACATCCGGATCTGTACCTGGCCACGCCATCGCTTGTCAGCATGATGAAACAGGCGGGTTACAAGACCTTCTGGATCACCAACCAGCAAACCATGACCAAGCGCAACACCATGCTCACGACTTTCTCCGAACAGGCCGACGAGCAGGTGTACCTGAACAACAACCGCAATCAGAACGCCGCCCAGTACGACGGCGACGTGATCGAGCCATTTAACAAAGCATTGGCCGACGCTGCACCGCGCAAGCTGATCGTCGTGCATCTGCTCGGCACCCACATGAGCTACCAGTACCGCTATCCGCCGAGCTTCGACAAGTTCCAGGATCGCAACGGGGTGCCGGCCGGTGTGCGTGACGATCAGGTGCCGACCTACAACAGCTACGACAACGCCGTGCTGTACAACGACTTTGTGGTGTCGAGCCTGATCAAGGATTACGCCAAATCCGATCCGAATGGTTTCCTGCTTTACCTGTCGGACCACGGTGAAGACGTGTTCGACTCGGTGGGCCACAAGACCTTGGGACGCAACGAAAACAAGCCGACCGCGCCGATGTACACCATTCCGTTCATGGCTTGGGCCTCGCCGAAATGGCGCGAAAACCATGACTGGAACCTCGCCGGCGACCTTCAGCGCCCTTACAGCAGCTCGCATCTGATCCACACTTGGGCCGACATGGCAGGTTTGAGCTTCGATGAGCTCGACCGTAGCAAGAGCCTGGTCAGTGACAGCTTCAAACCTCGTCCACTGCTGATCGGTAACCCCTACCAGCGCCAGCAGAAGGCATTGATCGACTTCAGCCTGATGAAGCCGAAAACGCCCGAAGGTCCGACACGCGCAGTGGTTAAGCAATAAAACCGAGAAGGGGCCGAGACTGGCCCCTTTTTCATGAACGAAATATCCACAAATAATAATAATTCGCGTTTATCACTAAATAGCAGTTCCTCGCTTCGTCTTTGAACAAACGGATTTTTTCTCAAAGACAAGGAGTCGGCTGCGATGCTTGCGCCCATCACCCGTTCCATAACCCTCACTCTCGGCTTCTGTGCAACCGCTCTGAGCCCCGATCTTTTGGCTGAGCCCGAGCCCGATAAAGCCCCGCCGCCAGCGTCTGCGCTGGAACTGGCATCGACCCACGTCACCGCCCAAGGCCTGGGTCGCACCACCGAAAACACCGACGCCTACACCACCGGAGCCATGAGCACCGCGACACGGCTTAATCTGTCGATCAAGCAAACCCCACAATCGGTGTCCGTGGTCACCCGCCAGCAGATGGATGATTTCAAGCTCAGCACGTTATCCGAAGCCATGAGCCAGACCACAGGCATTGTGGTGCAACACAACGACTCGGACCGTGTCAGCTATTCGTCACGCGGTTACTCGATCAACAATTTCCAGATCGACGGGATGCTAAACACCTTTGATCGCATGAAGACCGACGCCGACACCATCATCTACGACCGCATTGAAGTTGTGCGCGGCGCCACAGGCCTGACCACCGGCGCGGGCGATCCCTCGGCGACCATCAACATGGTGCGCAAGCGCCCGACGGCGCAATGGCAGACGCTCGCGGGGGTCAGTGGCGGCAGTTACGACGATTACTACAGCTACGTGGATGTCGGCGGCCCGCTGGCCTTCGAGGGTCGCTTGCGTGGGCGCACCGTGCTGGCTTATCGCGACAGCCAATCGTTTCGCGACAAGTACGCGCTGCAACGCGAAGTCGGCTACGGGATTATTGAGGCGGATCTGAGCGAATCCACCGTGCTGGCGGTGGGTTATGACTATCAGGACAAACAGGTGCAGGGCTCGTCCTGGGGCACCGTGCCCTACTGGAACGCAGACGGTAGCAAGGCCAGGCTCGGTCGATCGACGAATATGGCGACATCCTGGAGTTCGTGGCCGCTCAAGGACAAGACCGCATTCGCCACCCTTGATCAGGAACTGGCGGGAGGATGGCACCTGAAAGCCGCTTACACTCACCGCCAAAGCGACGTAGACGGCAAGGTCTACTACGGTGGTGAAGGTTTTCCCGAGGCTGACCGCAGCGGCATGGTCGCCTATAGCTCGCACATGATCGGCACGCAGAAAATGAACGTCTATGACTTCAACGTTTCAGGCCCTTATTCGCTACTCGGTCGCGAGCACGAAATGATGTTCGGTTACGGCGAGGCCCAGCACCGCTCCTACTCCCCCAAAACCGTCAATGGTCCGCGCGTTGCGGATTACGGCAGCCTAAGCGACTGGAAATACATGGGCGATATCGCCAGGTTCCCCGATACCGTCACCGGACTGACCGGTTCCAAGGGCAGCACCCGTCAGAAGGCTGGCTACATTGCTACCCGCTTGAGCCTGACAGACGAACTGCAGGCCGTGCTCGGTAGTCGTTATGGCAGTTGGGAAGGCAAAAATGCCGATCACTACTATGACGGGAACCTGCAACTGACCAGCGTTGACACAACCCGCCAACACCAAAACGACATCTGGACGCCCTACGCCGGCCTGCTCTATGACCTGACGCCGCAATACACCGCCTACATCAGCTACACCGATATTTTCAAACCACAGAGCAACCGTGACAGCAGCCGCAATTATCTGGAACCGGTCGTTGGCAGCAACTACGAAGTGGGACTCAAAGGCAGTTTGCTCCAAGAACGCCTCAACATGGCAACGGCGCTGTTCTGGAGCAAGCAGGACAACGTTGCCGAAGTCGACAATTCGGTGCCGCCAGACCCCGTCACCCGCGAGCAGTTCTACAAATCCGGCGGCAAGGGCAACAAGGTCAATGGCTTCGAAGCCGAAGTCTCCGGCGAAATCCTCAACGGCTGGAATGTGACCGCCGGTTATACCTACACCCACTCGGCCAACGGCGAAAAAAAGCGCACCCATGAAAACCAGCCACTGCACCTGCTGCGGCTGTCCACGGCATATCGTTTGCCGGGCGAATGGCAAGCGTTGACCGTAGGCGGAGCAGTGAATTGGCAAAGCCGTATTCTCGGCGATTCGAATCGCCCGGTCAGGCGCAATGCTGCGGGTGACTTCGTCACCGAAAATGCCCGAATTCACCAGGGCGCTTACACCGTGGTCAAGCTGATGTCGCGCTATGCAATCGACAAAAACCTCTCGGCCTCGCTGAACGTCGACAACCTGTTCGACAAGAAGTACTACGAGAATGTGGGCTTCTACAACGGTGTGTTCTGGGGCGATCCGCGCACGGTGACGTTGAGTCTGGACTGGAGGCTCTGACGCTGATTGGCGGGACGAGGGGCTTGCTCCCTCACCCAAAATCTACTGTGAACAGACTGCCGCCCAAGATCTGATAGTCCCGTTCTGGCTTGGAGATGGACAGTTGGGCGCCCTCTCGAGGCGCCTTTTTTTACGACTACAGTTCCTTGATCCAATACAGCATGCGCCCATGAGCCGGGTCGAACATGCCAGGGGCGAAGCCGAATTTGCTGTAGGCGTTCTGTGCCACGGCGTTGCCTTCCAGCACTTCGAGGGTGATCTTGCAGCAGCCGCGCTGCCGGGCAATTTCCTCGACTTTGTGCAGCATCTTCTGGCTCAACCCCAAGCCGCGAAATGTGCTGATCACTGCCACATCGTGGACGTTGATCAAGGGTTTGCAGGCGAACGTGGAAAACCCTTCAAAACAGGTCACCAGCCCTGCCGGCTCGCCACCGACAAACGCCAACACGCTGAATGCGTGCGGGCGGCGCGCCAGTTCTTCGGGTAGCCGTCGCAATAATTCAGGATCGAGCGAATGGCCGCCACCCATCGGGTCTTCGGCATAGTGGTTGAGCACCACGCCGATGGCCTCGGCATGCAGTGGATTGGTGTAGCTGGCTTGAAGCACAAGAATTTCTGCGGAATCCATTTCCATCCCCGAACACACAAAAGCCCCGGCGCGCAAAGTGCGTACTGAAAGGCTGCTGCGACATTAGCGCGGGGGCCTGCGCGGCGACAACCGGCACGTCAAAAATTATTGTTCAGAGCCCCAGGATCAACTCTTGTGTCCAACCGGCTTCGGCGAAATCCTGCGCACGCAACCCGGCATCGCCCACGCAAAGGAATTCGTTCGAATGATGGATGGCGGCGGGGTCATGGTGGCGCCCTTTTCATTCAAGCGTCGGCAAAACGCTGCAACTGCATCTCCTGCAAGCGACTGAGCGTGCGGCGGAACGGGAACTGCAGATAGCCCTCGGTATACAGCGCCTCCATCGGCACCTGCGCCTCGACGTACAGCGGCACCTTGCGGTCGTAGCACTCGTCAACCAGGGCGATGAAGCGCCGTACGCCATCGTCGTGAACCGACAGCTGCGGCAATTGCCGATCGCCCGCCACTACCCGCTCGGCGCCATCTTCGGTGCCACGAGCGATACGGCCCTCGCGTTTCTGCGCGCTGAGGTTCGGCACGTCGCTCACCACAATAGCCCGGTAACGGTCGCACAGCGTGATGAAATCCATGGCGGCGAAGGGTTGCTCGCACAGATCAGCGTAACGACACCACAACACCGTTTCAGTGCTTTGCACCACGTTCAACAGCCGATGGCCGACCGTCACGGGATCAGTACGAGAGGATTGCCCCTCCGTCAGCACTTCAAAGACTTGTTTCAAGGCGCTGGCCTCGCCTTGTATAGCGACAAAATAACGCTGCTGGATCGCGCCCGGATGCAAGCGATGATCCTCGGCGCCGTTCACCGCCACCACTTGCATATGCGTTTTGATCGCGGCGATTGCCGGGACAAAACGGTCGCGATTGAAGCCGTCGGCGTACAAATCATCCGGCGGCAGGTTGGAGGTACAGACAATCACCACGCCTTCGTCGAACATCACCTGAAACAGCCGACCGAGAATGATCGCGTCGCCGATGTCGTTGACGAACAACTCATCGAAACACAGCACCCGCACCTCGGCGGCTAACTCTTTAGCCAGCGCCCGCAGCGGATCGGCGATCCCGGTCAATTGAAACGAGCGCTGGTGCACCCAGCCCATGAAGTGATGGAAGTGTTGACGCCGCGCCGGCACTCGCAGGCTCTGATAAAACTGATCCATCAGCCAGGTCTTGCCGCGCCCGACCGGCCCCCACAGATAGACGCCAGTGACCGAACGCGCATCGGCATGCAGGGCTTCATGGCATTTTTGCAGCGCAAAGACGGCATGTTCCTGAGCTTCATCCTGGATGAAGCCCTTGTGTTCGATGGCATGCTGCCAGGCGCTTAGAGGGGAGTCGAAAGTCATGCGCGGGAGTATGCCACGATGGCCTTCTGCATCCTGTGGCTTTTTCTGTGGGCGCGGGCTTGCTCGCGCCCACAGGGGCCATTGATGTTTTAGAGGTCGACTTTGTGTTTGGCGGCGTACAGGCAGAGCATTTCCATGGCCAATGTCGCTGCCGCCAAGGAAGTCACTTGCGCATGATCGTAAGCCGGGGCCACTTCAACGACGTCCATGCCCGTTTCCAGCACTTCGCAAGTATCGAAGGTGTCATAGCGCACATGAATGCCGGTTTCCCGCTCAAAACGCTGCAAGGTTGCCGGCGGCACGTAATCGGCCCAACTATAGAGGTTGAGGGTCTTGTCCTCAGCGTGGGCATGGATGGCCACGGACAACAACAGCGCGGGGAAACACAGCCTGGATAGGGGAGGCATGATCAGCCAGCAAATGGCCAAACTGGAAACTCGCTTGGGTTATCGCCTGTGCAGCCGTGGCAATAGCGGGTGCAGCGTCACGCCCAAGGGCGAGCAACTGCTGATCGCCATCCGCACGTTGTTTGAATCGATTGAAGTCTTTCGTCATCAATCCAACGGTGTTGCCGGGCGCCTGATCGGTGAGGTGCGTTTGGGCATTTGCGAGGCCGTTGATCAATCGGTCTTGCAGCGGGTCGCCGAAACGATCCGACGCTTTCGCGAGCGAGATGAATCTGTGCGCATCGAGTTGATCAGCGCGATGCCCGGCGAGATGGAGCGTTTGCTGCTGTAACAGCGGCTGTGCGCAACAGGTCACCCGCTGTTTACCGACGATGCCCCCAGCGATGCGCAGATTGCCTTTGAAGAGGATTTGCTCCACGCGTTTGCTTGAATCGATTTGGCAGGCGCCCCACAAAAGCTGACCTTTCAGGCAGTTTTATTGCGTTGCCCTCGCCGCCCTCTTCCGGCATTCTGCGCCTCCATTTTCTGACCCGGCCCCGCCTCACGGCGCGCAAAACACCATGACCGCCTCTGAAAAAGCCCCGCGCAACAACGATCTGATCTACGGCCTAAACGACCGACCGAACCTCACCGCCACGGTATTTGCCGCGTTGCAACATGTGCTGGCGAGCTTCGTTGGCATCATCACGCCGACCCTGATCATGGGCGGTGCTCTCGGTCTGCAAAGCGAAATCCCCTACCTGATCAGCATGGCGCTGTTCGTCTCCGGCCTCGGCACTTTCGTGCAAGCCAAGCGATTCGGCCCGGTAGGCTCAGGTCTGTTATGCCTGCAAGGCACCAGTTTTTCTTTTATCAGCGTGATCCTCAGTGCCGGGTTCATGGTCAAGGCACGGGGCGGTGGTACTGACGAGATTCTTTCAACGATCTTCGGTGTGTGCTTTTTCGCCGCGTTCATTGAAGTGGTGCTGAGCCAATTCATCGGCAAGTTGCGCATGCTGATCACCCCGGTGGTGACCGGCACGATCATCACGCTGATGGGCCTGTCGCTGATCAAAGTGGCGATGACCGACATTGCCGGCGGCTTCGGCGCGGCGGATCTGGGCGCGGCCAGCCATCTCTTTCTGGCGGCGCTGGTACTGGGCACCATCGTGGTGCTGAACCGGGTCGATGTGCCGTTCCTGCGTTTGGGCGCGATTGTGATCGGCCTGACCTTCGGCTACGTCGTCGCGTGGCTGATGGGCACCGTCGATTTCGCCAGTTTGCCCCAAGTGCCGCTGGTTAGCGTGCCCGTGCCGTTCAAGTACGGTTTCAACTTCGATTGGGTGGCGTTCGTGCCGGTGGCGGTGATTTTCCTGGTGTCACCGCTGGAGGCGGCGGGCGATCTGACCGCCAACTCGATGATCTCCCGGCAGCCGGTCAAAGGCCCGCTGTACATCCGCCGGATCAAGTCCGGGCTGCTCGCCGACGGTCTCAACTCGGCCATGGCCGCCGTGTTCAACAGCATGCCGATGGTGACGTTCGCCCAGAACAACGGCGTGATTCAGCTCACCGGCGTGGCCAGCCGCTATGTGGCGTTCTTTATTGCCGGCCTGCTGGTGGTGTTGGGGTTATTCCCGATGATTGGCGCGGTGCTGCAACTGATGCCCAAGCCGGTACTCGGCGGCGCCGAACTGGTGATGTTCGGCACTGTGGCCGTGGCCGGGATCAAGATCCTCGCCGAGGCTGGCCTGCATCGGCGCAACATGCTGATCGTGGCGATCTCCCTCGGCATGGGCCTGGGCATCGCTGCCGTGCCGCAAGTCCTGCGCGAGTTGCCACAAGCACTGCGCAACATCTTCGAATCGCCGATCACCGTCGGTGCGTTGTGCGCTATCGTGCTGAACATCTTCCTGCCGGAAGAATTCATCGAACTGGAAGAAGATGACTTCGACCCGGAAGCCTCTATTCTTCAGGTCATGGAAAACCCGGACGTTGCGGCCAAAGGTGAACCTGCCTCACTGGCGGCTGTCGCACAGTTGAACCGCTAAACGCTACGCCTGCGAAAAAGGGCTGAGCCGGCAACGGTTCAGCCCTTTTTTGTTGAGAGACTGTTTATGCGCCGCCTCCACGCCGTCATCCTGTCCCTGCTTGTGCTTTCCCTCAGTGCCTGCGCGCTGTTCCCCAACCGCGACCCGGTGAACATCAATGTGGTCGGTATCGAACCGCTGGCCAGTCAGGATCTGGAAGTACGCTTCGCCATCAAATTGCGCGTGCAAAACCCTAACGAAACCGCGATCGACTACAACGGCATTGCCTTGGATCTGGAGGTCAACGGCCATTCACTGGCCTCCGGCGTGAGCGACCAGAGCGGCTCGATTGCGCGGTTCTCCGAAGCCATCGTCAGCGTACCGGTCAGCGTTTCGGCGTTTTCCGTTCTGCGCCAGACCCTCGGCCTGAGCCAGACGCAAACCCTCGACAACCTGCCCTACGTGCTGCGCGGCAAGCTCGCGGGCGGCTTGTTCGGCACCATGCGCTTTGTCGACAGCGGCAAACTCAGCCTGCCCAAGACCAGCGCCGCGACGTGGTAAAAATGCGTTAACCTGGCACGTTGAACAAAGACACTCATTGAGGCCGCAGTTTCATGGAAGAAACACCGACGTTAAACACCGAACGGCTGGTCCTGCGCCCACTGCAACTGGCGGATGCAGAAGCCGTGCAGCAAGCATTTGCACATTGGGAGGTGGTTCGCTACCTCAATGCCGCCGTCCCGTGGCCGTACCCCGAGGATGGCGCCCTCACCTACCTGCGCGACATTGCGTTGCCGGCAGCAGCGGCCGGCACGCAATGGCACTGGTCGATTCGGCTGAAGTCCGCCCCCGAACAATTGATCGGCAGCATCAGCCTGATGGATCAACAGGACAACAACCGAGGGCTCTGGCTGACGCCGCAGTGGCAAGGTCAGGGCTTGATGACAGAGGCCTGCGCGGTGGTCAACGATTACTGGTTCAAAACCCTTGGGCGCCCACTGATGCGTGTGCCAAAAGCGGCACCGAACATTGGCTCGCGCAAGCTCTCAGAGCGTGCCGGGATGCGCCTGATTCGTACCGATGAAGATGATTTCGTCAGCGGCCGCTTCCCCCAGGAAACCTGGGAAATCACCCGCGAAGAATGGCTGCACCCGCGATAACCCCGAACACAACACAAAACCCCTGTGGGAGCGGGCTTGCTCGCGAAGACGGCGTAACAGACAACATCAGTGTTGAACGTAAACACGCTTTCGCGAGCAAACCCGCTCACACAGGTTTTTTATCAGACGGTGAAACGCACGCCAGGTTTGGCCCGTTCGTCCACGCTCAGCTCGAAGATATCCGGCCGGGCGTAATGGCCAACCACATCGTAGTCATATCGCGCGCGCACCAACTCGTCAGTGTCGATTTCGGCAGTGAGCAACCCCGCCTCGCCGCGCAATGGCCCCGCCAACACATCGCCCATCGGGCCGACGATCACACTGCCCCCGGCAATCAACGGACGATCCGCCGGCCAGTTGGCAATCTCCACGCCCAGTTCATTCGGTGAGGCTTGCACCTGACAGGCGCTGACCACAAAGCAACGGCCCTCATGGGCGATGTGGCGCATGCTGACCTGCCACATCTCGCGCTCATCGACGGTCGGGGCGCACCAGACCTCCACGCCCTTGGCGTACATCGCCGTGCGCAGCAACGGCATCATGTTTTCCCAGCACACCAGCGCACCAAGCTTACCGACCTGACTGTCGAGCACCGGCAACGTCGAGCCATCGCCCTTGCCCCAAATCAGCCGTTCCGTGCCGGTGGGCATCAGTTTGCGGTGTTTGGCGAGCAGCCCGGCCTGCGGATCGAAGTACAGCGCCGTGCAATACAGCGTGCTGCCGGCGCGCTCGATCACGCCGATCACCAGATTGGCCCCGGTGCGCGCAGATAACCCGGCGAGCGCTTCGGTTTCCACCCCCGGCACATCGATGGCGTTGGCGAAATATCGCGCATACGCCTCGCGACCTTCGGGCAAGCGATACCCCAGTTGCGTGCCAAAAGCCTCACCTTTTGGATACCCGCCGAGCAAAGCTTCGGGCATCACCACCAGCGCCGCGCCGGATTCAGCGATCGCCGCTTCCCAACTGAGAATCTGTTCCAGGGTGTCGCCTTTGCCACCGGGCAAGGCGCCGATTTGCAGCGCAGCAACGATTGATTTAGGCATGAAGCTCACTCCATCAAGATCAGGTGTTGCTGATTCTCCAGCGCGGCGCGATCATGAATAAAGCCCCGTTTACTGCTGAATGATATGAGCCATATGAATATCACCACCGTCGACCTCAACCTGCTCAAAGTCTTCGAAGCCCTGCATGAAGAGTCGAGTGCCAGCCGCGCGGCGCTGCGTCTGGGCGTGACGCAATCGGCGGTCAGCGCGGCATTGCGCCGTTTGCGCGAGGTCTATGGCGATCAATTGTTTGTCCGCACCGGGCGCGGCCTGGCGCCGACGCTCAAGGCCAATCAACTGAAACCGGTGGTCAGCGAGGCGCTGAACAAATGCCGGCAAAGTCTGGCGATGGTCGATCCCGCAGCCAATCAGTATGAAGGCCGTTCCGTCACGGTGGGCCTGTCGGACGATTTCGAGATCGCCTACGGCCGGCGCTTGATCGAAGAAATCGCCCGAAGCGCACCGAAACTGCGACTGATCTTCCGTCAGACCCACAGCCAGATCGTCGCCCGCGCCCTGATGGAGCGCAGCATCGACCTGGCGATCACCGCTGGCGGTTTTGCCGAACGCCTGCTCAGCCGTCAGGTGTTGGGTGAAGGGGGTTATGCGTGCCTGGTCGATCCGGTGAGCCTTGCGCCCGGCCAGCAACAGATTGCTCTGCAAGAGTTTGTCGCCCGCGAGCACATTCTGGTGTCGTCCGGTGGTTTTATCGGGATCACCGATGAAGGGCTCGCGGCGCTGGGCTTGAGTCGCCGGGTGTGTGCCTCGACAACGCATTTCGCGGCGCTGCCGTACCTGCTCAAGGGCAGTCAGGCGGTGGCGACGATCCCGGCACATGCCGCCGAGCGCATCGCCGCACTCAGCGGTCTGGCGCTACTGGCCTGCCCGCTGGCCTTGCCGCGTTATCCGATTGAACTGGGCTGGCGCACCAGCACACAGATCGATCCCGTGGTGGTCAAGGTCCGCGAGGCGATTGCAGCCTGCTTCAGGTAAAACGCGTTACTTGTTGGCGGCCATCAAGCGGTTGACTTCACTGCGCACCATATTGGCAAACTCCGGCGGCGACATGCCGTCCAGCTCAGCCCGGACCCACTCGGCCCATTTGCCCTTGCGCTTGGCGCGTTCGCCGAACAAACGCGCAGCTTCGCCTTTGGCTTTGCCCAGATTGTTCTGCCAGAGTTCGAACAGACGGGATTTCTCGTCTTCCAGCGCGGCGCGCTCTGCGAGGGATTTGTCGGCCAGATTGAAACTCATGGGGAATTATCCTGCTGCGTAAAATGGCGACATCTTACACGCTCGGCGGAAATCTCCCGTGCAGGTTTTTGTCACTGAGCTAAATTCAGTGCAACTTTTTAGCTGACGCCGGACTCCATTGATCACTGTCCATTCACCTGCAAGGAGTCACCCAATGGCCCGCAAATCCGCCGCGCAAAACGCCGAGGATCAAATCAAGGATCAAGCCTTCAGCGAACTTCAGGCGCTGATCGAAGAGTCCGACAAACTGCTCAAGAGCAGTGCTTCACTGGTTGGCGAGGAAGCGGAGAACTTGCGCGGCCAAATCACTCTGAAACTGCAGCAAGCGCTGGATTCGGTATCGAGCGTGCGCGATCGCACCAAACCGGCCATCGATGCCACCGAGAACTACATCGGTGGCCATCCGTGGCAGACCGTGGCCATCTCGGCCGGTTTCGGTCTGGTGGTCGGTTTGTTGCTCGGTCGCCGCTAAGCCCCGTGCGACATGAAAAAGGCGAGTCTGGTGACTCGCCTTTTTCATGTCGGCGCAAAACTCAATAACCGGCCAGTTCCCGCAACTGCGCCAGGGTTTGCTCATCCAGCACAATGCCCTCGGCCTGCGATCTGGCACGCTGCAAATGCCGACGATCACCCGGCAATCGTTTAAGCCCGACACCGTGCATCTGGCGCACCAGTTCCTCGCTGCGTTCGGCAAATCCTTGACCGGCCGCTTTGCTCGGGTCAATCACGATCAGCAACTGCCCGGTCCACGGCGTTTTGGCGCCGGGATGGTTTGACCAGTCGAACTCGAATGAGAAATTGCCGCCGGTCAGCGCCGCTGCCAGTAGCTCCACCATCATCGACAACGCCGAACCCTTGTGGCCGCCAAACGGCAACAACGCCCCGCCTTCGAGAATCGCCCTGGGGTCCTGAGTTGGCTGACCCAGGCTGTCCACGCCCATACCTGCCGGTAGCCGTTCGCCTTTGCGCGCAGCGATCTGCACGTCGCCATGAGCAATTGCGCTGGTGGCCAGGTCGAAGACAATCGGGGCAGCGCCGGCCCGTGGCGCGGCAAAGGCAATCGGGTTGGTGCCGAACAGTGGCCGATCAGCGCCGTGGGGCACCACACAGGTCATGCTGTTGACCACGCTCAGTGCCACCAGACCTTCTTCAGCGAAGGGTTCGACATCCGGCCACAGGGCTGCAAAGTGATGCGAGTTGCGAATCGCCAACACTGCGATCCCCGCGCTACGG
The DNA here is from genome assembly GCF_963971015.1 of Pseudomonas sp. RA_15y_Pfl2_54. NCBI lineage: Bacteria > Pseudomonadati > Pseudomonadota > Gammaproteobacteria > Pseudomonadales > Pseudomonadaceae > Pseudomonas > Pseudomonas sp. RA_15y_Pfl2_54. Next base: position 70,503 of record NZ_CAXAPN010000024.1, on the reverse strand, counting down.
GCCTTCTCAACCAGCAACGGCCGGGCGGCTGCCAGCGCTGGCTGGGCAAAACCGTTGCCGGCATCGACGCGCACGAAACCCGAGGCGACGTCTTCGACCTGCGGTATGGCATGTCCGTTGACCCAGCCGCTTTTCAGGGTCGAGACATAGCCCGCAATCCTGAACACGCCGTGGCTGTGGGCACCATCACGTTCGGCCCCGGCGCAGTTGGCGGCCAGCACCTTGGCGACCTCCGTCGACGTGCCATGGCGCAGAAAAATCGTTTCAAGCAATTGCGTCAGCGCTTCGAAAGTTAACGAGGTCGAGGCAGCAGAAGACACAGGGTTGAGTGGCGCAGACATCTGAAGCTCCAGAATGATGATTGGAGGGAACAACAGCGTACCGACAACTTGCGAACCGATTAACCACGCCCAAGCGCCCCCCTGTCAACCCTGCAACAGCATGACCCGCGCTCGCGCTCGCAATGCGATAACTATCTACCGCCTCTGCCCGCAGCACACCGCTTAGTCTCTGGCCTCATTTTTTGCGCCCAGCGCGCCCTACCGAGACCCGATGATGCCTGAGACAGCCGCCCCACTGCTGTTCCCCGAAACCCTGAACTTTCCCGGTCTTTGGGAAAAAACAGGCAAATCCCACAACCTCAACAGCAAAGACTTCAGATGGCTGGCCCATGTGAAACTGGCCACACACGCGCTACGCAGCGAGCAATCGCCGCCGATGCTCGCCCGAGACATTCGCATCAGCGCCGGCACGGCTGCGCCCATCAGGCTGGCCGGCAGTTTCATCATCAGCGAAACCCCCGACGACAAAGGCGTAATCCTCTACACCCCTTACGATGGCATCCAGAAATACGACAGCCTTGCGACCCTAGAGGCGTTACTCGAAAAACGCTTGGAGGAAGCCAAAGAAGAGGATCAGTTGCTGGCTTTTCTCGCTTTATCCCAGCGCAGAGAAGTGGTCGAACAGAGCAGCCTTACGCTGAGCTACGAAACAATCGAGGGGGATATTTTCGATAGCCAGAAGAGCGCCATTCTGGCGTGCCAGAAATTGAACGCGGCGGCCATGCTTGGCGAATTGAAGCGTTTGCCCTCGCTCACCTCCCTGATAGAAACGATCCTCGATGATCTGTTGAAAGCCGGTTTCCCCAACCTGAAGCAGAGGCAAACCCGAGTCAATTTTTACACGGACGCCGCCGTCACCAACCCTGACACCGCCTCAGGTTCGGAACCGGCCCGGCACTGGCATGACTCAACAAGCCTGAGCGAAGCCGTGCTGATGCTTTACCGGCATCGAAGCTGGCCGCCGGATCAATTGCATGAGTTCTCCAACCCCGGGCATGTGCCGGTCAAAGGTGATCAGATAATTTGGGAAGAGGCGCTGCAACAGGCATCGGGCAAGTTGCAGATGCTGCTGTTTCACGAAATGGAAGGCTATTGGAACGCTCCCGCTACGCAGGGATCAACACGGCGTGTCTTCTTCGGTGAAGCACTGAAAGAACAGGCACGCGCCGAATTGATGATCAAGCGCGAAACCGGCACCCTCGACGCCAGTCAATTCGCCACCCTGCACCAGATGATTCAGCCGGCGGCCTTGTCGACCCCTCGCCCGATCCTCGAAAAAGTGCGCCTGTGGGAGTACGAGCCCAACTATGTCGAGTTGGCGGGCTCTTTGATGATCAGCCACACAGACGCCTGTCTTTACACACCGACCATGGGTTTGCAGGTGCTTGAGGATTACAACGACCTGAAAGATACCGTGTTGAGCAAACTGCGCGCGCCTGGGCACGAGGACGAATTCTACGGCTTGTTGAACCTTGAAGAGCGTCAACGCTTTATTGGTTTCGACCGGCCTCAGGTGAGTGGCGAAAGCATCGGCGGCGATATTTTCAATGTGTTGTTCGAGGCCATCATCACCAAACAGAGGCAAAGCATCGAATTTGCCTTGCAGGTTTACCGCCACAGCGATGGCTGCGTTGATATCCATGCCATGTTCGATAAAGCCCTGGATATCCGCTCGATGATCAATGAGCGGTTGCTGGCGCTGGATGCCGGTAAACGGTGGTCGACAAGGCCGGTGCTGGCCGGCGTGCAACAACCGTCCAGGGTGCTGGCACACAGGGCCCGGGAAGTCGCGAGAACATGCGACGGCATCGATGCCTTGCTCACGGGCTCCTTCAGGGGGCAGCCCGCCACCGCAAAGGAGCAGCGCAGTTACCTTGAGAAAATGAGATCACAGTTGGCCCACTCGCTGTTTGTCGGGGTAACCGGTGAAGCCGCGTTGCGGGTGCTCAGTGGCTCGCTTAAAACGGCCGAGCAGGCAATTGTCGATACCGTGTTCCATCCCGATCAGCCTAGCCGTGACAATAGACGTTCACTCAATGGATTTCGCCCCGACGCCTGGTCACTCAGCCTGGAAAGTCCCGGTGCGAAAGAGCCTTTGCCTTTGGCTCATTGCGTTCTGCTGACAGAACGTGGCGGGCTCGACGACCTGCACTCGGGAAGGGTGATTGTGTGGACACCCGCACTGGGGCTGGAAGTTTTGCCCAATATTGCTGTTGCGCGGCAGGCGCTGGGCCGAAGACTGAAGGACAGCGTGGCGCGTCTGGCTTTTCTGGAAAACCTTGCGCCCCAGGCACGCCAGCACCATCAGGCGTACACCCTGGGTCCCTTACGGTTGATCGAGGACAATATTCTGCACAACCGCGCACAATCTGGCATTGAGCACTTCCTTGCACGTTGCGATGCGGTACGCGAACGCCTGAAGGACCGCGCCGGACTCGCCCCAGCCCTGGCCACGCTCAAAAGAACGGCAATCGATACCAACCTGCTGCGAACGATTCACCTGGCAACGGCCATCAACCAGCAACAATCGCTACCCGCCTGGCAGGGTATGGCACCCGTGGACGAGCAACAGTTGCATCTCGAACTGCTTGAGCAATGGCGCCGCAGCGTGGTCGATCACAAAGACTACCTCAGCGGCCTGCCCTCTCTGGCCGATTACGTCAGTCAGACGTTGAAGGCATTGCTCGACGCTCGATTCAAAGGCAACCCGCTCGAGCCGCAAGACATCGAGATCATCCCCAATCTGGCCTTGGCGGGCCCTGCCCTCGCGCTCACCGATTTTGCGTTGAACCACATCAACATCGCCCAGGGCACCGGCTTCAAAGTCGCCGCAAGGACGACAAAACCGCTCCCTGCAGGCCTGGATCAAAATACCGTCCGGCAACTGTTGTTGTCGCTGGCGATTCCGACGACTTTCGCCAGAAAAATTACCGATGCGCTCTCCGGTGACCCTGCTCAGGCCCAAGCACGCAAAGAGCGCTTCATTCGGCAGACGCCCTGGCAACTGTTGCAACATGCACATGGATTGAAACTGCAACAGCAATTGTCCGCCAGCGCCTTCGATTACCTTTGCCAAGTGCTGGACATACCGGACGGCATAGCACGGGCAACCGTTGAGGGCGCTCATGCCACGGCATATCCGTTGTCGCTGGTCAAAACAGCAGGCGCAAGCGCTGTCGAAGCGCTTGGTCTTTACATCATTGGCCCGGGCGGCGGTCAGCCGGGGCCAATGGTCCTTTATGCGCCCTATGCGCAAGAGCTTTTTCGCGAATTCGCCGATGAGAAGAGCCTGATCGCGGCCGTGAACACGCCAGGCAGCTTTCAGGATCTGGTGATTCGCCGGCTGCCGATCGAACAGCAATCGGTATTTCGGGGGCTTTGGCAGGCGAGCGTCGGCGAAACCAGCGAAATGACACTGTCGGGCCGTGCCATTACCGGCAACCTGTTGCACAGGCTCTTCAGTGACAATCTCAAACTGCTGCCGCAATTGTTGAGTTGCCAGGCGCTCAGCCATGCTCAAGACGACTGGGAAGCGGCGAAAAACCTGTTCAGTCATGGCCCCCATCCGATCTCGGGGTTGCTGCCGGGCAAGCTCTCGTACGTGACATTCCTTTGGCAGGCATACAAGGATTTCAAGAATTCGGCTGAAAACCTGCAGGATCATCATTGGACGCAAGCCCTGAAATCATTTATCGACGGCGCAGTGCAGATGATCAGTCTGGGCCGCCTCACGAGCGAAAGCGCCGCCTCAGCAGAATCCGCGCTCTCCATTCTTTCCTCAACCAAAACAGAGAGCACCGCCGGTAACGTTGACGCATTGTCGAACTCGCCCGCTCTGGTGGCCCCGGCGTGGTCGCAGATCCGTTTAACGTCACCCAGGCGCACCGAGCTACAGGCGTTTGAAACCACGGCTGTGGCGCTTGAGGACCTCAAGCGTGACGCGAAAAACGGCACGTATGAGGATCCGATCACCAAGCGCACGTATACCGCTATCGACGGCAAGGTTCATCGTGTCGACCAACCCGGGGCGGTCTGGCAGATTCTTGACGATGAAAAGCCCGGTCCGTCGTTACGGTTGACCGGCTCGCGACTCTTGCTGGCGCCCGATCGCCATGCGGTGCACTACGGCAAAGCAATCTCCAGACTGCACAAGCGATACACCCTGGAGTTGGATCGCAGGGTCATGCTGAACATCGAAGCCATCGGTATGAAGGAGATACGCCGCAACCATCCCCAGAAAGCGCAAATACTGCAGCACGCTGTTGATCTTGCCCGCTTCTATGCATTCAACAGCCTGCACAATCTGGCCCAGTTGAAAGCCAACGTTCCTGGCACCCGCCTGGATGGATTTCTCAAAGTGTTTTTCGGCGTGGCCCAAGTCGATAGCGGTTTACTGAGCAAACTCAACAAGGCGATCGTGCCCATTTGCCGGGCGTTGGTGGATCCCGACGATGATCTGTTGAACACAGATCGCTTCGTTGTGGGCTCCAATGCTTTCCAGTCCTGCGTCATTGCGTTTGTGCTGAACAACGACCACCGCAAAATGGTTCACTTCACCGAAAACTTTTTCAACCCGCAGTTGAGCTGGTATGCACCGTCCCTCATCGAGCCTTTCGACATTGATGGCCACGCCCAAGCAGCGACACTGATCCACGAGTTTGCCCACCAGTATTCCAAGGCCAAGGATATTGCCACCCTGGAGGCACGGCGCCCGTTTCACGACTTGATCGAAACCCTCACGGTGTACGGCCAGACTATCGAGCAGGAGTTGGTAGACCTCCAGACCCAGGCGCTGTCGCTCACGACCCCGCGCGAAACGCTGTTTGCACGCTGGAGCAGGAAAAAAGGTTCATTTGTCAGTCTGGATAAAATCCCGGGGGCTGAGGACATCAGCAAAGACATTCTCGATCTGACCCTCACCCCGACCATGGACGAGGCGCGCGATGCGTTTCTTGATAGGCACTCAGCGGATGTGCGCATCGATGTGATTTTGCGCAACGCCGACTCCATCGCCCGCCTCGTTTGCGAGATGGGTCGGCAACTGGATCCGGTGCCGCGCCCCTGAAAAAGCACAAAAAAATGCGCAGGGATCGAAACCTGCGCACGCCTTCACAGCCATCATTCGGGTACGCGAATCAGTCCTTCTGGTTGGGTAGCCGAGAAAAAATAGTTTCCGTTTTGATGGGCAAATGCCATGACTGATGTTCTCGGCCACTTCCCGTCAAGGTTAGAATGTGCGAAATCAGGACGACTCAATGACCCAAGACACTCTCTCGGAAGCCGAATACGATGCCGTCACCGATGCCGCTGCGCACTGGTGCATGCGCCTGCACGCCGCTGACTGCACAGATGAAGAGCGTCGCGCTTTTGAGCATTGGCACGCCGCGCATCCGCTGCATGCGTTCGAGTATGAGGCCATGCTGGAGATTTGGGACGTTGCCGGACACCTGCCACGCCCCGAACCTGCCGTTGCTCCGCCGATTGCCCAGCCAGCCCGCTCGTGGCGTCAATACGTTATAGCGGCGACGGTCTGCGCGCTCACGTTGCCGCTGGCGGCCTACACCGGATGGAATCTTGGCTGGTTGCCCAACAGCTATCAGCATCTCTCAGCCACCGACAATGTCCGCCAGGTCACGCTCAGTGACGGCAGTCAGCTCGAACTGAACCTGAACACTGATCTGACCTTCAGCAATTACAAAAACGAACGGCGCGTCACCCTGAAAAAAGGTGAGGCGTACTTTGCGGTCAGTCACGACCTGTCTCGCCCGTTCATCGTACGTGCCGGCGAGGGCCGGATTCGGGTAACCGGTACGCGTTTCAACGTCTGGAAGTATGAGGATCAAGTGCGGGTCAACCTGATCGAAGGCTCGGTGCTGGTGAGCAGCAACACCGCATTACCGGGCGATGGTTTGCGTCTCGGACCGTCCATGCAGGCACGCTACAGACACGGCGACTACACGCCGCAGGTCAGCCAGACCTACCCCAACGACACATCACTGGCCTGGCGCAGCGGCAAACTGGTGCTGGACAACATGGCTCTCGATGACGCGTTGCCGCTGATCAACCGCTATCTGGCCAAGCCGTTGATGCTCGCCGACACCCACACCGGTTCGATTCGGGTGGGCGGCATTTACAACATCAAAGAACTCGACAACCTCGCCCACTCACTGCCCAAAGTCTTGCCCGTCTACCTGACGCGCAACAAGGAAGGCAACCCGGTAATCAATTCGATGCCCAAGCAACCGCCAAAAAGCTGAAGGCCGCGCCCTTGCGAGTGCGGCCTTCATGCCTGGCTCAATTAACGCTGTGCTTATTGCGCAGCCACTTCTGCGGCCTTGCCCAGCGAACCGTGAATGGTTTGCACCTGATATTGCGCATCCCCCTGAATCTGCTGTTCGGTAAACGGAAGCACACTCCACCGTTTCTTAGAGAACGCCTCGGTCTGGTCCCGCGAATACTTCGATGCCGGGTCGCTGGACAGCGAGAACGCCAACAGTCCCTGCGCGTGCGGACCTTTCTCATCGAAGGTCACGACTTGCAGATAACTGGTGCCACTGACCACTTCAAGTTTGCCGTCTTCGCGGGGCACGCTCTGGATGGCATTGTAGATTCCCAGCGTACCCGGCCCGCCATGAATCGGCGTCTGCTGCCCACCACTGCTGGCCACTTGAATATCACCCCAACGGGTTTGCGGCGTGAGGCCCATCTTGTCGACCGATGCGACCGACGCCAGCATCGCTTCACGCAGAGCCTTGGCCACTGCAGGCTGCTCGACAGCCAGACCGCGCGGTGTGTGTTGTGCGTCTTTCGGATCGAAGGCCACGCGCCAGATATCCCCTGACGTCTGCAACGCTTGCATGATGTTCTGGAAATGCACCAGACCCAGGCCCGCATCCAGATTGGCCCGACCGTCCCACGCCTTGAGGCTGGCACACAGCGGTTTCAGTGTTTGCGCATCGGCACCAAGGTCGGTGGCGCAGAACGCCAACAGATCCGGTGCAACCTGGCTCGCCAGATAGACCTGATCATCCATTACCATTTGCTGCAGATCCTGCACCGCCACCGACCCTTTTTTACTCAGGCCAGCCAGACGCTCCAGCGCAAACCGGGACCGCAAGCCCAACGGCTGGCCTTCCTGACTGATCAGCGGTGAGAAACCGGTGAGCGGTTGCGCCGGGTTGGCCAGCCAAGCGGAATCGTTGGAGTGCTGGACGAAGTCCTTGCGCAGCAATTGCGGCAATTGGCTGGACGCATAAATACCCTTTTGCGCTGATTTCGGATCAATGTCCCAGGCGCAATCGCTGTTGGCGCCGTCCAGCACGATCATCTTGGTACCGGCTCGCGGGTCGCTGCACCTGGCCAGTTTTTCACGGCTGACGTTCGGCACCACGGACAGGTTCATGTACAGCGTTTGCCCCTTGTCATCCGCTGCGAGCGTATTGACCCACGGGATTCCCTGGATCTTGTGCACCGAGTTCTGCAATTGCTCGAGCGAGGAAGCCTGGTTCATTGCATACCATTGCTTGAGCACACGATCGTTATCGAGGTTGGCATCACGCAGGCTGTAGGCAAACTGATTATCCCAGTCGAGCTTGCCCGGCCACTGCACGATCGGCCCGAACTTCGAGCTATAGACGTCACGTACGACCGGCACTACCTGCCCATCAGCCTGTTTGATCTGCACGGTCACCGTCTGCTTGCTCATCGGCACTGATTGACCGTCGAGCAAATAGTGCGTCGGGTCTTTCGGATCGAGTTGCAGCCGATACAAGGTGAAGTGCCTGGAAGCGTCGACTGTGTGAGTCCAGGCCAGGTGCTGGTTGAAGCCAATGTTGATCATCGGCAATCCCGGCAAGGCCGCGCCCATGACATCGAGCTTGCCAGGAATGGTCAGGTGCATTTGATAGAAACGCATACCGCCAACCCAGGGAAAGTGAGGGTTGGCCAACAGCATCCCGCGACCGTTGAAGGAGCGTTCACTGCCCACCGCCACGGCATTGCTGCCACGGTCCAGTGCGAAGCGCTGCAGGCGGGCGTCGGCCAACGCGTAGGCGTGACTGACGTGTTCAACCCGAGCCGTGGCAAGGGGCGGCGTGGCGCCCGCCAGGGCTTCGGCGAACTGGCCGACACCCCCCTCGACCAACAGGCGACGCGTCAGTTTCACCAGGTCTTGAGGCGTGATATCGCGCACCCACTCGCCCTGACATTGTTGCGGCAGGCCCTGCTCACGGCGCTGGGCTAGATAGCGGTTATAGCCGGCGGCATACCCCTGCACCAGATCCCGCACCTGAACAGGTTGCGCCCGCCAGAATTCGTTGACCGCTTCAGGTGTATTGAGCCAGGTGAAAAACACATCGCTGACACGGTTTTCGCGCTGTTCGACGGTGAACTGCTCCGGCCCGAAATAGCGTGAACGCTGACCATTGACCGTTACGATCTCGTTGGCCAAAAGACACAGGTTGTCCTGCGCATAGGCGTATCCGATCCCGAAACCGAGACCACGTTCGTCTTGCGCACGGATATGCGGCACGCCAAAACCGGTGCGCCGGATTTCGGCGCTGGTATCGAGGGCCGGGCTGAACGCATGGGCCGACAGGCTCAGCCCAAGAAACATACCGGCAGAGGTCAGTCTGGTTAAGTGCCTGGAAATAATCACGCTCGCTCCTGATCAAAATACCGAAGAGCGGACCCGGCGTTGCTGCGCCAGGCCTGTGAAGGGCCGAGGGTCCGTTCTGGAAACACCCATGCGTCCACGCGCGATGAGCCTGTCATGAAGACGAACCTGTAGAAAAAAATTTAGCCCTCGCAACAGCGCTTATGTGCCGTGATTACACAGAGAGGACGAATTTCCGACAAAATTTCTACATTTTTTCTTTCATGATTTGTCGCGTTGATACGTCTTGTTTGAAAGACCGTCAAAAACCTTTCCCGATCAGGCTCTGAAAAGGAGTAATCGCATGTACAACTCGCAACTACCAACGGACGGTAGCCAGGCCCCACAAGGAGCTTCCATGAGCCCCCACGCGAGCGATTTCGGGCAACGCGTCGACCGTCACGGCAATGAACGTATCCGGTTACTGCTGAAAAGCTTCGGTCTGCGCACCAGCCTGATCCGTCTGAAAGTCATCGACGCCCTGCTGGTTGCGGCCCAAAATGATCGGCATCTGGGCGTGCGCGGCGTCCACAGCCAATTGCTGGATCTGGGTATTCCGCTGTCGTTTCTCAGTGTGCGCGAAGTCCTCAAGCGTCTGTGCGCCGAGGGTGTGATCACCTTCAATGCAGACAAGAGCTACAGCCTGCATCCGCAGGCTGCTGCCGTTCTCAACAACGATTGATGCGTGCGGCGAGCGCCGTCAGGGTTTGACCTTGCGGCGCATCACGCCGTTGATCACGACCACGACCACCGCCACGCCGATGGCGATGTACTGAAATGTCTTCTCACTGATCATGCCGGCGTTTTGCAGCCAGGACAGGCCGAGCATGATTGCCAGCACGGACACGGCGATCACAATCGAAAAAATCAAGCGTTGCTTCTGGGTCATTGCGGCTTCCTGAAACTTTGGAATGTATCCGGTTTGTATCCGCTTGCATGCCATGCGCTTACCGTTTTACGGGGATGCGCCGCTGCAAACGGGGTCTCATATTACAGCCACTGAAGAGTTTTGGCTTCATGACGGCGTAACCATGAGGATTTTTGAAATGCTGCGTCGAATCACCTGGCTGATTCCCGTTCTTGCCCTGCTGACCCTGAGTGGTTGCATCATTTTCCCCCACGGCGGCTGGCATGGTGATCACCATCGCCATTACCAGGGAGGCCCTGGCTATTATCAACATCGTTAGAAGGAAGTCGTTCACCCTGCCCGTTTACCAATAATTGCGGCAGGTGGAAGCGCACAAAACCGACCCTGTAAACAATGCCCGCCATTCAGCGGGCATTGTTTTATAACAACTCGCCGACAACTTAGTGCGCCTCACAACTTTTCTGATCCATTAAATAACCTGCAAGCATTTGAAATTTAATGTCTCAGCAAAGCGCTAGGTGACAAGAGCACCTCCGCCTAGTCTCTGCAAACTTTTCCGCGACTATAAACAAGGAAGTCCATGCAGAGAACATTGATTAAAATCGCCCCACGACAAGTTATCGGATTCTGTCTGGCCCTTACGGCTTTTGAGTTACTGACTTATATGGCCAGTGACTTGATCATGCCGGCCATGTTGAACGTTACCGCGCAACTACAGGCCGATGCCCGTCATGTACCCAATGCTTTCAATCTTTATCTACTGGGGGGTGTTTGCCTGCAGTGGTTGATCGGAGCGCTATCCGATCACTGGGGACGACGGCGCGTGTTGTTGATCGGCTGCGCGCTGTTCGCCGCCGCTTGCACAGCCGCTTTCACCATCCACAGCATAGAAGCGTTCAATGTGCTGCGACTGGTGCAAGGCATGGGCGTGGGTTTTGTTGTGGCGGTCAGTTATCCGGCGCTTCAGGAAGTGTTCAGCGAGGCCGATGCTGTGCGCTTGATGGCGCTGCTCGGCAACGTTGCGCTGTTGTCGCCGCTGCTGGGGCCGATACTCGGCAGTCTATTGCTGGAATGGCTGACTTGGCGCGATCTGTTTCTGGGCCTGGGTCTGGCAGCCGCCGCCGTGTGGCTGGGGCTCTATGCCTACATGCCGGAGACCGTCGGCGTTGTGCGCCGAGATGGCAGCCTGCAAGCGCCGGTGCCCTTCTCCTTGCGCCAGATCCGCCGGCGCTACCTTACCCTGCTCGGCAACCGGAGGTTTCTCGGCGCAAGCCTCGCACTAGGGTTGATGAGTCTGCCCTTGATCGCCTGGATCGGCCTGGCACCGTTGCTGCTGATCCAGTTGCAGGGCCTGACGCCGCTTGAGTACGGACTATGGCAAATCCCGATTTTCTCTGCCGTGATCGTTGGCAACCTGATTCTCGACCGCTTGCTGGTCACTCACGCGTTACCACAGTTGATTCGTCTGGCGCTTTGGCCGTTCTGCCTGGGCCTGCTGACACTGATAGGTTGCGCACTGTCTGGCGCAGGTGTGGGGCCAGTGGTGGCCGGTCTGTCGCTGTACGCCGTTGGACTGGGTATCAGCAATGCCGCGCTGTATCGCCTGGCGCTATTCAGTACTGACGACAGCAAAGGTCTTGTCTCAGCCATGATCGGCATGCTTTCCATTGCCGTGATGGGTGTCGGCGGCTCGATCATTGCGGCGATCGGTGGCGGCACACGTCTCGAACTCTTCGCCATTTGCGCCGCGCTCAGTGGCCTGATGTGCCTGCCCTTGCTTCACGGGTTCTTGCGAGCCGCAAAGAACTGTTTCGCCCCTCCTCGATAAAGGACTATTGATGATCCACTTACCCTCAAGCGACGCGCACTGCGCGTTGACACAGCCCTATTGCCCGGACTCAGTACCCTCGGGGCTGTTTGACCGGGCCATGGCTGAAATCAGCCGGTATCACTGCCAGCAGACGCCGGGCTACGAACACTGGTTGAACGCCAACGGGATCGAGGCCAGCGATCTGGACAGCCTGGATGACTGGTCACGTCTGCCGCCGATCTTTGCCAACTTCTTCAAACAGCAAATGCTGCTCAGCCGCGCTGGGGAGCAGGCTCTGGAACTGACGTCGTCCGGCACCAGTGGCCAGAAAAGTCGCATGCGCTATGACGAACGCAGCCTGTCTGCGGCCCAATTCATGGTCGCGCAGATCTTTCGTCACTACGGCTGGGACACCCCGGACACCCCGTGCAACTACCTGCTGCTCAGTTATGAGCCGCAAGGTCGCATCACACTGGGCACCTCATTCACTGATCAGTTTCTATGCCGTTTCGCTCCAGCCAATCGCGTGGTCTACGCCCTGCGCAGCAGCGGGGACGGCCATCAGTTCGATCTGTTTGGTGTCATTGCCGCCTTGCAGGCGTTTGCCGAAGAAGGTCTGCCAGTTCGCATCCTCGGTTTCCCGGCATTTCTTTGGCAAGCCCTTCAACAGATGCAAGGCAGTGGTGCGGCAAATCTGCAACTGCCCATCGATTCGTTGGCATTTTTTGGTGGTGGCTGGAAAACCCAAGCGGCCCAAGAGATACCCAAACAGCAGTTATATGCGCGCATCCAACGGCAATTGGGCATCGCAACGTCGCGCTGTCGCGATGGTTATGGCGCTGTCGAACATGCAGTGCCTTATATCGAATGTGATCACCACCATTTCCATGTGCCGGTCTATTCAAAGGTGCTGATACGCAACCCGGCGGACTTTTCTCTTCAGCCTTATGGCCAGCAAGGTTTGCTGGGATTTGTCTCGCCCTATATCTCGTCCAGCCCCGCGCACGCAGTGGTCATGAGCGATCTGGCCACGCTGCACCCTGGCGCGAGTTGCGGCTGCTCACTGGCCACGGACTGGTTTGAATTACACGGCCGGGCAGGCACGTCGGCAAGCAGGAGCTGCGCCATGGCGGCCTCCGAATTACTGGGAAGTCACTGATATGTACTTGATCAACGGACAACTTCACGCCGATTGCAACCTCGACAGTGCTCTGCACTTGCTCCAGCGAACGCTGGCGCACCATCTCGATACGCCACTGGAAAGTGCCACCGTCATTACCGCTGCGCAGATTTTTGCCCAGCAGTTGGAAAGCAACACAGCAGCGGTGAATGTGGATGACGAACAACGCCGAGCGCTACGCGACTTCTGTCAGCCTCAAGCGTTACGAATAAAGCTTGAACGAGAACTCGGCAAACAACCCCATTCCTTGCGGCGCATCAACTATCGACAAGCACATTTTGAAAGCTGGCGCCCGTTGGGATTGGTCGTGCACATCACGCCCGCAAACGCACCACTATTGGGGTTCTGCGCAATGATCGAAAGCCTGTTGGCCGGTAACGTTAACTGGTTGCGTCCCAGCAGCAGCGACCAAGGCCTGACAGCGCACTTGCTCAACGCATTTCTGATGTGTGACCCCAGCGGTCAACTGTGTCACTACGTTGCGGTATTACCAGTGGCGACGTCGCAGATCGGTGTACTTTGCAGTTTGGCCAACGGCGTTGCGGCTTGGGGTGGAGAAACGGCGCTGCAAGCCATTCGCCAGCAGATCCCGCCCGGATGCCGCTGGATCGATTGGGGTCACCGCATCAGTTTTGTCTACCTGACACCGGATGCTGCATCGGACCAGGTTCTGGACGCGCTGGCCGATGAAGTCTGTCGCCTCGATCAGCAAGCGTGCTCCAGCCCGCAGTGGTTACTGGTGGACAGCGACAACCCGGCCATCCTCAGCGACATCGGAGCAGCCTTGGCTAACGCTTTCGAACGTCGGGCCGGGCAATGGCCTGCCCTGACGCCGACGCTACAGGAGTGGTCGCAAATCACCACGCATGTGGCGATGACACGTTTGGACAAGAGTTTTTCCGGACAGAGCGCAGAAATCTGGAGCGGCGCGCGATGGCGTGTAATCTGGAGCCACGACCAGGAACTGACGCCCTCGCCGCTGTTTCGCACGCTACTGCTCAAACCGCTGCCGCGTGCTCAGATCACCCAAACCCTGCTGCCGTGGCGCAACGTCCTGCAGAGCTGCGCACTGACATGTAGTGCATCGCAGACGGGCGAGCTGTCGCGAGCGCTGATCGCCGCGGGGGTTACGCGCATCGCGCCGCTGAATGCAATCCACTGCGGCTACGACGGCGAACCCCATGACGGGGTCTACGCGTTGCAACGCCTGAGCCGTCGCGTATCGGTGAGTGTCTCGGCGACACAATTGCACACCCACATGACGCTTGATCGACCGCGCTGCGCCCCGCCGCTGGCGGACCTTTCGATCATCGATAAGCAGACGCTTATCAAGCAGCCTGTCGCCCCGACGGCGCAGTTGTTTTTCCGCTCTGGTGGCAGCAGCGGCACACCGACACTGTCGGCCTTCAGCTATCACGACTTCGAGCGGCAGATGCGGGCAGCGGCCGATGGTTTGTTCGCCGCAGGCCTGAACCCGAATCGAGACAAGGTGATGAATCTGTTTTACAGCGGCGGGCTGTACGGCGGCTTCTTCAGCTTCTCCAAAGTACTGGAAATACTGGGCGCCACACACCTGCCAATGGGTGCACCCGGCGACGATGACTACAGCGAAATTACGAAAATGATCGTCGAACAACGCGTCAACGTACTGATCGGTATGCCGAGCACGCTGCATCGATTGTTCCTCAACGAACAGCAAACACTGCGCTGCTATGGGGGACTCGAGAAAGTCTTCCTCGGTGGCGAGCACCTCAGCGAACACACTCGCGAACTGCTGCAAAGTTGCGGCGTTACCTGCATTCGCTCGGCGCTTTACGGCAGCGTCGATGCAGGGCCGTTTGGGCATGCCTGCGCATCAACCGCCGATGGCGAGTTTCATTTGATGAGCGAAATCCAGCATCTGGAAATCGTCTCTTTCACGGCTGACATACCGGTCACAGGCCGTGAAGTCGGACGGCTGTTGTTCACCTCGACAGCACGCGAGGCCCAACAAATTCAGCGCTACGACGTCGGCGACAGCGGACGCTGGTTGACCGGTGAGTGTGCCTGCGGGCTGAAAACTCCGCGCTTTGAGTTACGGCAGCGGCACGGCAGGCTGGTGCGTATCGGCACTGACTTTATTTGTCTCGATGAACTGGCCCGGCACCTGCAAGTCCCGTTTCAGTTATTCCTTGATCACGCCGCCGATGGCTTGGAGCGCCTGCGATTGCGCACTCCCGATCAACCAATGCTGATCAATGCACGACTGCAGAACTATCCAAAGTTGGCCGAATTGATCCTGGCCCGGTTACTCACTATTGAAGTTGAAGTGTGCCAGCCCGCGCAGTTCTGCAAAAACAAGCACAGCGGAAAAACGCCACTGTTAATCGACTCCCGCCGTTGATCCCTGTCACATTTCAAGAGTTACGTATGAACATCACCCAAGAATTAAATAAGTTGGTCAGTTTTGTCCGACTGCACTCCAGTTATTACGCCAGGCTTTACCAGAACGTTGCACAACACCTAACAACACTTGAAGAACTGCCTTTGGTTGATCCGACAGCGTATTGGCAAACAAGCCAGAACATCAATCAATGGCCCGTACTCACCGCTGCGGTAGAGAGTGCACTGGTATTTAAAACAGGTGGAACAACTACCGCCGGCAAACTCTCCGTCTTCACCCGTAAGGAGTGGCAGACATTCGTGAGCGACTTTGGAAGTTTTCTCACCACGCAACTCAATTCAGGAGATCGGTTCGCCAACCTTTTTTTTGTCGGGGATCTGTATGCCAGTTTCATATTCATACACGACGCATTGGCCCACGAAATAGCAGGCGTCACCGAGTTCCCTTTTACGGGCAATGTCGATTCTGCCGTATTGGCCGATTCGATCGTGCAGCACCAGATCAACGTTCTGGCCGGGGTGCCCGCGCATCTGCTGACGTTTGCCAATTGGCTGGAGAGCCAGTCACGCACCCTCGACGGTGTCGAAACCCTGCTTTATGGCGGTGAAAGCCTATTCAGCGGACAACTGCAGACGCTACGCCGGGTATTTCCCAATGCCCGGATCGCCTCAATCGGTTATGCCAGCGTCGACGCGGGGCTCATCGGAGGCACGGCTCGCGACTGTGCGCTGGGTGAACACCGCATGCTGGAACAGCACAGCGTGTTGGAGATCCTTGATGAGCACACCGGCAAAGTGATCGACGACTGCGGCCGTACCGGCCGGTTAGTGATCACCAACCTCACACGCTACCTCATGCCCCTGATCCGCTATCCGGTAGGCGACCTTGCCTGCTGGCAAGAACCCGACAAGACACCGATGCGCAAGTTTGCCCTGATGGGACGATGCGCGAACAGCCAACGTGTCCGGGTGGGCATTCTGACACTGATGATGGATGACATAGACGCGATCGTACAGCCCATCACTGGTAGCCATGACTGGCAATTGGTAATCGACCAGTCTGCAAGCCGGGACGTTTTGAACCTCAAATGGCTGCCTGATGCGCCAGACCGCGAGACAGCCCGGAAAAACACAACGCTGCGCGCGGCACTTGTCCGGCGCTACCCGTTGATCGAGCAACTCGCCGCTGATCACCTGCTCGATCTGCACGTTGTCGATTGCACGGCCGATGACCTGATCCGCCATCCGCGCTCCGGCAAGCGTCAGCGGATAGCGGACCTTCGCCGCTACGACATTCCCAACCCGGAGCAACGTCCATGGACGACCTGACGCTGCGCAGTTATCGCAATACCGATGCTGGCGCCGTCAGTCGTCTGTTCCGGGAAATCTACGGTGACCACTACGTTCAACCCCACGTGTATCTGCCGCTGATGATCAGCCAGAATCATCACGACGGCCGCTGGCACTCGCTGGTAGCCGTGTCGGGTAAAAAACTGGTAGGGCATGCGACACTGTTCAGGAGTGCGGGAGCAGACACCGCCGAGTTGGCGTTGAGCGTGGTTCATCCGACGACCCGAGGACAGAACGTCGCTACACGACTGGGCAGGCATTTGCTGATTCATGCGCAGGCACTGGGTTGCCGAGGTGTGACAATCAAGCAAGTCACGCAACACCCCTACACTCAGCGCATGGCAGACACGCTTGGTTTCTGTAGCACCGGTGTGTTGCTTGACTATGTGCCTTCACCTTTTGGCGAACCACTGCCCGAGTCGATCATCATCGGCTATACCCCCATCAATGACTACCATCGGCCACTTCCGGCTCTGGAATGGCCAGAGAGCAACCGCGTCTTCATGCAGCATTTGTGCAGTATTTTCGGAACCCAGGAAAAGGAAGTTCGCTGGATTGGCCCAGCGCTACGTTTTGAACATGTGATGGGACGTTATGACGTGGTTCTTGAGAAACTCGACAGGCAACTGGTAAGACAGCTGCGCCAATTGCCGCGACACTGGATGATTTCACTCAAGCTCAGGCTGGCTCAAGGTCTTGCGAGCGCGATGCAGGATTTGTCGACGATGGGGTTCGTCTTCACCGGCATTGCCCCGGATGACCGATGCGAAGGATGGGTGGCGCTGTTTCATCGGGGTTACCGCCCGCGCAAGCTGACATTGCACTGCCCACACATGCAGCGGCTGCATGATCAGGCTCAACAACATGAGCGTTGACTGAGTGCAACACTCAATCCCGTGCGACAAACGAATGTGGCCCGCTCGACTGTGTAGCGGGCCTCTATATCCGCCTCTCATCAAGCCTTGGTCTGGAAAGCGCCGTCGTTCGCAATCGGCGCGTTACCTTCGCCGTAAGTCTTCAGATTCTGAAGAACGTAAATGGCTTTTTTATATTCAGGGATCAAATTCTTGCCGTAAGCGTTGCCATTGAGGCCGTTATTCTGAATGGCGTCGAGTTGAGTGGCGAAGTACTCCAGTGCGTTGAATTTGGCATCAACGTCGTTTGTCACGCCAAAACGATCGAACTTGTCACCGGCATTCATCAGCGTGAAGGACGTGATCTCGGAGATCAATCCTCGACCGCGCAAGAAAGCGCTCAGGTTGCCCAACTGCTTCGCCGAAACGTTTGCAGGGTCGAAGCCCTTGATCTGCTTACGCAGATTCTGCTTGTCCATTTCAGCCGTGTTCAGCGCGTTCGGATCGTTGCCGACCATGGTCAACATCTGCTGCACCTTGACGCTCTGGGACACCTGCTTTTTTGCGCCCGTATTGCGTACCAGAACCCCAGCCTTACTTTCCCAGCCGCCGGCAAACCCGATTGTCATGAGAAAACTCCCTGCAAAATGACCATGAAATGTCCCTGTTGAACGATTTGAGTGGAGCAAGTATCCCCCTGACAACTAATGGCACCAAGCTTTTAAATCCATGCACTTACAATTTATGTACATTTTCGATACAACCCGGAATAGGCCTACAGCGATTTGACTTGGCTACGTACGTCGAATCTTGGCGAATGGTTTTTTGCTCGAATTATTAGGTTCGCCAGCTTCTTTGTATCTCACCTGATACTTGCCGCTGGTCGATTCAGGTTTTTCTTGCACGAAAGTACCTAAAGCTTCGCAACTCGCCGACGATACGCTGGAATAGCCCCGCCACTTTTCCGCCCCCACAACAAGAAACGCAGCTCAAGGACCGGTCTCCATGCCCGCATTGCGCACTATTCAGGCCCGCTACACACTGTTTCTGGTTCTATTCATTCTGGCGTTATCGATACTGACCGTGGTCGGCATCAGTCAACTGGTCGCCCCCAAACTGCGTCATACCGAAGAACAGGTTGTGCTCAACCGTATCGCCGAAGTCGCCGAGCAGATTCAGGGCGAGTTGAACAAGGTTCAGGCGCAACAGCGCAGCATCACCCAAACCATCCCGTTGCTCGACAGCGCTGCCATCGATACGGTATTGCCAGGCCTGGTGGATCAATACGGCGAGCCGAAAGTCTTCGGCGGCGGGATCTGGCCGCTGCCGGGGCTGCGTGAGGCCGCGCGCAACAAATTCAGCACCTTCTGGCACCGCGATGCCTCGGGCAAACTGGCGGTCAACACCTTCTGGAACAGCGACGCCGCGCCCAACTATTACGACCAGAGCTGGTACAAGGGCGGCATGCAGACCCCGCGCGGTCAGTGCGCCTGGGCCGCGGCCTATAAAGACGACGCCAGCGCCGAACCGCGCACCAACTGCGCCATGGCCATCCAGAAAAACGGCAGTGCCTGGGGCGTGTCGACCATCGACGTGACCCTCGGCTTCTTCAATGATCTGGTCGCCCGCAAGGAAAAAGACCTCAACGCCGAGATGCTAATCGTTGAGGCCGACGGCAAGATCATCAGCAACAGCTCGCGCATCAGCGGGCCGATCGTGCTGAAAAACATCAGTGAACTGGCCGCCAGTTCGACCTTCGCCAGCCAGGTCAAGGCTGGCCTGCAAAACCGCGATCAGGCGCAGCGCGTCGAGTTCGACAACAACGGTCAGGACAGCACCTTCTTCATGCGGCCGATCGAAGGCACCCCTTGGTTCCTCGCCACCGCCCTGCCGACCAAAATGCTGACCGCCCAGCGTGATGACGTACTCAGCACACTGAGCCTGCTGCAGATTCCGCTGGTGCTGCTGCTGGTGCTCTTGCAGGTTTATGCCATCCGCCAACTGGTTTCGCGCTTGAAGGCGTTGAAAGCCAACATCGACTTGCTGTCCAGCGGCGATGCCGACCTGACTCGCCGCATCACCATCCGCGCCGAAGACGAACTGGGTGCCATCGGCCACGCGGTCAACACCTTCATTGCCTATCTGCAAAACATGATCGGGGAAGTCACGCAGGCCACAGGGGCCATGGCCTCAAGCCTCGACAACCTGCAACGTACCTCGGCGCATACCAGCCAGATCCTGCTGCGCCATGCCTCGGAAACCGATCAAACCGTCACCGCTATCACCGAGATGAGTTCCACCGCGGAAAGTGTGGCGCAAAATGCCGCCGAAACCGCAGCGTTTACACAGCGTGCCAACGAAAACGCCGATCGCTCTCGCGTAGTGGTGGGCGAAGCGACCAACAGCGTGGTTGCACTGATTGACGAAGTGGCCAGTGCCACACACAAAGTTGAAAACATGCAGCAGGATGCTCAACGCATCACCGAGATTCTCGGGGTCATCGGAGCGATTGCCGGTCAGACCAACCTGCTGGCGCTAAACGCCGCGATTGAAGCGGCCCGCGCCGGCGAGCAGGGTCGTGGTTTTTCAGTGGTCGCTGACGAGGTACGCGCCCTCGCCGCCCGTACCCAAGCCAGTACCTCGGAAATCAACGAAATGTTGGCCCGTCTGACCCAAGGGGTGAGCTCATCGGTCAGCGCGATGGAAAACACTCAGGCCAGTTGCCAGTCCGCCGCTGACGCTACGGCGCGGGTCAACTCCGGGCTGGACGAAATGGCTGGCTCGGTCAGCCACATCAACAGCCTCAGCACTCAGATCGCCACTGCCGCCGAACAGCAAAGCGCAGTGACCGAAGAGATCAACCGCAGCATGGTGCAGATCCGTCACATGGTCGATGAACTGGTGAAAAGCGGCCAGGCCAGCGAACTCAACACCCGTCAGTTGCTGGAAGCCAACAGCCAGGTGAGTGCGATCATGGGGCGGTTCAAGGTGCGCTGACAGGCCTGTGGCGAGGGCGATTGCGGCCTCGCCACCTCGGGTGTCTACCGCCCTTGCCCGGCGGCTCAACTGACAGATTTGTAATCTCTCGCTCATCGGGCTGTCAGCCTTGATCTACGATCATGCTGACGGCCTGCCTCGTAGCAACTGGAAACAATCCGTTGATGCCTGCCAGGAAAAACCGGTCAAAATGCGTTCTTTTTTGACCGTCAATCCGAGTCGAGAAGCCATCATGCGAACCCCTTTGCGTCTGGTCGCCCTGAGCGCCCTGTTCATCTCCTCCCTCGCCCAGGCTGGCGACCTGATCCCGATCGAAGTCCATCGCGACGCCAACTGTGGCTGCTGCAAAAAATGGATCAGCCACCTGGAAGCCAACGGCTTCAAGGTCGAAGATCACGTCGAAAGCGACATGAGCAGTTTCAAGCAACAGCATGGCGTGCCGCCGCGTCTGGCGTCGTGTCACACCGCGATCATCAACGGCAAGTTCGTCGAGGGCCATGTGCCGGCCGAACAAGTGCTGGCTCTGAGCAAGCGTGACGACTTGCTCGGTGTCGCTGCGCCGGGCATGCCGATGGGCTCGCCGGGCATGGAAATGGACGGCATGAGCGATGCTTATCAAATCATCGGCCTGAACAAGGACGGCGCTGACGTGGTGGTGGCAGACTACCCGGCCCATTGATGGGCGCGGCGTATATCGGGCTGTTCTTCGCCGCATTCGGCGCCGCAACATTGCTGCCGTTGCAGTCAGAGGCGTTACTGGTTGGCCTGATCGTCAGCGATCGTCATTGGCTCTGGGGGTTGCTGGCGGTCGCCACGCTGGGCAACGTCCTCGGTTCACTGGTCAACTGGTGGTTGGGATGTCGACTTGAACGGTTTGAGCATCGGCGCTGGTTTGCGGTCAGCCCCAAACACATGGCCACGGCGCGCAAGCACTACGAACGTTACGGGCATTGGTCGCTGTTGCTCAGTTGGCTGCCGATCATCGGTGATCCGTTGACCCTGATTGCCGGCGTGATGCGCGAGCCTCTGGGGCGGTTTCTGGTGATCGTCAGCCTCGCCAAGGGCGCCCGCTATGCCGTGCTGGCAATGCTGACACTGGGCTGGCTCGGTTGAACGTTCGGGCCTGGGCATTGCCTGTGTTTAACATCGCCCTAATCCGGTCGTTCCAGCATCAGCCGATTTTCACTGGAGTTTGCACCCATGTCCGTTACGTTTTCCCGCTGGCTGCCCAGCCTGCTTTTGAGCGCTGCGCTGCCACTGCTCGCCCAGGCCGAAACAGCACCTGCGCCAGAAGGCCCCGAATACGGCCCGCAACTGGAAGGCTTCGAATACCCTTACACGCTTAAACACTTCGCCTTCCAGTCCCAGGGTAAATCCCTGCAGATGGGATATATGGACGTCGCCGCCCACGGCAAGGCCAACGGTCGCACCGTGGTGTTGATGCACGGCAAGAATTTTTGCGGCGCCACCTGGGATAGCTCGATCAAGGCTTTGAGCGAGGCGGGTTATCGGGTGGTCGCGCCGGATCAGATCGGTTTCTGCACGTCCAGCAAACCCGACAACTATCAGTACAGTTTCCAGCAACTGGCGACCAACACTCACCAATTGCTCAAAGCGCTGGGCATCCAGAAAGCCACCCTGCTTGGCCATTCCACCGGCGGCATGCTCGCCACCCGTTATGCGCTGCAGTTCCCGGAACAGGTCGATCAACTGGCGCTGGTCAACCCGATTGGCCTGGAAGACTGGAAAGCCCTCGGCGTGCCCTATCGCACTGTAGATCAGTGGTACCAGCGCGAACTGAACGTCAGTGCCCAAGGCATCCGCGAGTACGAACGCAAGACCTATTACGAGGGTCGCTGGAAACCCGAGTTCGACCGTTGGGTGGACATGCTCGCCGGTCTGAACAAAGGCCCGGGCAAAACCCAAGTGGCGTGGAACTCGGCGCTGATCTACGACATGATTTTCACCCAGCCGGTGTACTACGAATTCAAAAACCTGAAGATGCCGACCCTGTTGCTGATCGGCACCAGCGACACCACCGCCATTGGCAAGGACATCGCGCCGCCCGAAGTGAAAGCGAAAATCGGCCACTATGAGGTGCTCGGCAAACAGGTGGCCAAGCTGATCCCGCAGTCGACGCTGGTGGAGTTTCCCGGCATGGGCCACGCGCCGCAAATGGAAGAACCCGCGCAGTTTCACAAAGCGCTGTTGAGCTGGCTGGGCAAAAACAATCCCGTTCGTTGATGAGGTATGGCTGATGGCGGTGCAGATTGCAGTGATCGATGACTGGCAGGACGTAGCCCGAGACGTGGTCGACTGGTCCGCCCTCGATAGCGTCGGTGAGGTGACGTTCGAGCATGAGTATCCGGCGGACAACGCCACGCTGGCCGAACGTCTGGGCAAGTACCAGGTGATTTGCGTGATGCGCGAACGCACCCGGTTCGACGAAGACTTGCTCAAGCGATTGCCCAATCTCAAGTTGCTGGTCACTGGCGGCCTGCGCAACGCGGCGCTGGACATGCAGGCGGCAGCAAAACTGGGTATCAAGGTTTGTGGCACCGACAGCTATAAACACGCGGCACCGGAACTGACCTGGGCGCTGATCATGGCGGCGACCCGTAACCTGGTGAACGAGGCGAACTCGTTGCGCGCCGGCACCTGGCAAAAAGGGCTGGGTGGCGATCTGCATGGCAAGACCCTGGGCATTCTCGGCCTGGGCAGCATCGGCCTGCGTGTGGCGCAGTTCGGCCAGGTGTTTGGCATGCGGGTCATCGCCTGGAGCGAAAACCTCACCGCCGAGCGCGCCGAACAGGCGGGCGTGACGTATGTCAGCAAGCAGCAACTGTTCGAACAGGCCGATGTGCTGTCGGTGCACCTGGTGCTCAGCGACCGCAGTCGCGGGCTGGTCGATGCGCAAGCGTTGGCGTGGATGAAACCGACAGCACTGTTGGTGAACACCGCACGCGGGCCGATCGTCGACGAGTCAGCGTTGATCAAAGCCTTGCACAAGCGACAGATCGCCGGGGCCGCGCTGGATGTGTTCGAGCAAGAACCGTTACCGGCGTTGCACCCGTTTCGCACGCTGGACAATGTGCTCGCCACGCCCCATGTGGGGTATGTCAGTCGGCAGAACTATGAGCGGTTTTTTTCACAGATGATCGAGGATATTCAGGGCTGGGCGGCAGGAGCGCCCCTTCGATTACTGAATTGAGTCCGAGGGCTGCGTTGCTCCAGCCTGCGTCTTCGCGAGCAAGCCTGCGCCCACAATGATGCGTGTCCGACTGATCACCAGTGGAGCGCTTGCTCGCGAAGGGGCCATGAAAGCCCCTGCTACAAATTGCCCGCACCACAACAGTGCGTCCCGCCTTTCCGCTAGCACACATCCGTGACCGACCAGTCACTGTTTTGGCTCTTCCCCGCAAAAAAACCTGCACTTCGTCGGTGCGTTTACCCTGCCTGATCACGGTTTTCATTAAAGGAAACCGATTGTCGAACAATTTAGCCATTTGTTGTGGCCCGCTCTAGGATCTGGCCTAGACTGGTTTTCGCGGGTCAAAACCTGCCGGTCACACACCCGCAAAATAATCGAAACTTTTGCTGACGGCGGTGGGTCATCTGAAAGGCAGGGGAACGCGGCTGGTTCATTCCTTGCAATGGCCTCTTCACCCATTCTGCTTGCGCGTGTCGGGTAGCGTTTGCTCAGCGATGCGTGGTGCGTTTGCGCCCGGCCACAGGACGTTGGCCATGGACATCGCCTGCTAAAGACAAGAATCAGATCAACAAAACGGGAGTTTCATATGATCAGTGCGGCATTGGATATTCAGGGAGAACGTGCTCAGCAATCGATAGGTGAATCGAGCACCGTCAGCGTTCCCGGCAGCCGATCGATCAACGCCCCCGGCACCAAGACGCTGGCTCCGGTAGCGAGTCAGAATCCCAACAAGAAAAAAGTGTTGTTCGTGACCTCGGAAATCGCCGACCTGGTGAAGACCGGCGGTCTGGGTGACGTTTCCGCCGCCCTGCCCCGCGCCATGGCACATCTGCACGATGTGCGCGTGCTGATCCCCGGCTACCCGCAAGTGATGCACAGCGAAAACCCGATTCACATCATTGGCGAACTGGGTGGCTATGCCGCACTGCCACCGTGCAAGATCGGTCGCATGGACATGCCTGACGGGCTGGTGATCTATGTGTTGATCTGCCCCGAACTTTACGAGCGCGAAGGTTCGCCTTACGGCGCCAACAACGGCCGCGACTGGCCGGACAACCACATTCGCTTCGCCCGCTTGGGTCTGGCCGCTGCGGACATCGCCGCCAACCTCGCGCAAATCCACTGGCGCCCGGATCTGGTGCACGCCCATGACTGGCCGGCCGGACTGGCACCCGCTTATATGCATTGGCGCGGGCAACGCACGCCGACGCTGTTCACCATTCACAACCTTGCCTACCAAGGCGTAACCAGCCTGGGTTCCTGCCCGGAACTGGGCATTCCCAACCATGCCCTGCAACAGGAAGGCATGGAGTTCTACGGCAAGATGTCGTTCCTCAAGGCCGGTATGGCGTATTCGAGCCACATCACCACGGTCAGCGCCACTTACGCGCAGGAAATCACCACCCCGGATTTCGGTTGCGGTCTCGACGGATTTCTTGCCGCCAAGACCCAGCAAGGTTTGCTCAGCGGCATCCCCAACGGCATTGACGAGAGCTGGGATGCGGCCACCGATCCGCACCTGTTTGCACCTTTCGCCATTGGCGATTGGGAAGGCAAAGCGGTCAATGCCGCGCATGTTCGCGAGCTGTTCGGTCTGGACCACTCCGAAGGGCCGCTGTTCGCGGTCGTATCGCGCCTGGTTTACCAGAAAGGTCTGGACCTGACCGAAGCCGTCTCGGAGTTCATCGTGCAGAACGGCGGCCAGATCGCGATCATCGGTCGTGGCGAACCGGAGGAAGAACAAGCCATGCGCGAACTGGCACTGCGCTTTCCCGGCCAGATCGGCGTGCGGATCGGCTTTAACGAAACCGACGCCCGCCGGATGTTTGCCGGCAGTGATTTCCTGCTGATGCCATCACGGTACGAACCGTGCGGCCTGAGCCAGATGTACGCCCAACGCTTCGGCTCGCTGCCGGTGGCGCGCAACACTGGCGGACTGGCCGACACCATCGAGAACGGCGTCACCGGTTTCCTCTTCGACGAATCCACACCAGACAGCTATCGCGAGGCCCTGAGCCGCGCGTTCAAGGTGTTCGCCTTCCCGGAACTGCTCAATGCCATGCGTTGCCGAGCCATGGCCGCGCCTTTCAACTGGTGCAAAGCGGTTGAACCCTACGCTGAACTGTATGAACAACTGGTCGCCAAGGCGCTGGGTAAAGCCGTCCACAAATAATCAGGGAGTTTCAACGATGCCGTTACGGACCCAAGAAACCTGGCCCCACGGCGCAATCATGCTGGATGCCGAACACACGCAGTTCGCGCTATGGGCGCCGGATGCGTTTTACGTCAGTGTCGAACTCGAAGACGGACGTTCTGTGCCGATGCTGCCTCAGGCCGATGGCTGGTTTGTGATCCAGACCCACTGCCCGGCAGGCAGCCGTTACCGCTACAACATCGATGGCGAACTGGAGGTGCCGGACCCGGCCTCCAGAGCGCAGGATGGCGACCTTGATCGCCAGAGCGTGGTAGTCGACCCCCTCGCCTACCCATGGCAACACAGCACCTGGCACGGCCGGCCCTGGAGCGAGGCGGTGATCTACGAGTTGCACGTCGGTGCGCTCGGCGGTTTCGCTGAAGTCGAGCAACATCTGGAGCGCCTCGCCGCGCTGGGCATCACGGCCATTGAACTGATGCCGCTGGCGCAATTCCCCGGTGCGCGAAACTGGGGGTATGACGGTGTCCTGCCCTACGCGCCGCAAGCCTCCTACGGCACCCCGGAACAACTCAAACATTTGATCGACAGCGCTCACGGCCATGGCTTGGCTGTGATTCTGGATGTGGTTTACAACCACTTTGGCCCGGACGGCAATTACCTGCACCGCTACGCCAAAGGATTCTTTCGCGAAGACAAACACACGCCATGGGGCGCAGCGATCGACTTTCGCCGTACCGAGGTCCGTGATTTCTTTATCGAAAACGCCTTGATGTGGCTGCTCGAATACCGTTTCGACGGCTTGCGTCTGGACGCGGTACACGCCATAGACAGTCCGGATTTCCTCCCCGAACTGGCCCAGCAGGTACGCCAGCAAATCGACCCGAGTCGCCATGTCTGGCTGACCGTCGAAAACGAGCTGAATCAGTCCAGCCTGCTGGAAGAAAATTACGATGCGCAGTGGAATGACGACGGCCATAACGCCCTGCATGTGCTGCTGACCGGCGAAACCGACGCCTATTACGCCGACTACGCCCAACAACCCACCGAGCAACTGGTGCGTTGTCTGAGCCAGGGTTTCGTGTTCCAGGGGCATATCACTCGCCATGGCGAACCCCGGGGTGAGCCGAGCGAACATTTGCCTTCCACCGCGTTCGTGCTGTTTTTGCAGAACCACGACCAGATCGGCAACCGCGCCTTCGGCGAACGTCTGCATCAGCTCGCCGATCCGCGTGCACTGCAAGCGGCAACGGTGTTGCTGCTGTTGTCACCGATGATTCCACTGATGTTCATGGGCGACGAGTTTGCCGCCGAGCAGCCGTTCCTGTTCTTTACCAGCCATCACGACGAACTCGCGCAGTTGGTGCGCGAAGGCCGGCGCAACGAGTTTGCCGCGTTCAGCGCCTTCACCGACCCACACAAGCGCGAGCAAATTCCCGATCCCAACGCCTTGCAAACCTTCCACGCTTCACAGCCACGTTTGACAGGCAACGGTACTGCCAAACAGCAGGAAACCCTCGCGCTGTATCGGCAACTCCTGCAATTGCGCCATCAGCACATCATTCCCCACCTTCCCGGGACGCAAGCGTTGGGCGCGCACCTGCTCGGCCACGGCGCCGTCAGCGCACGCTGGCGCCTGGGCAATGGCAGCGAACTGCGAATTGACCTGAACCTCAGCAATACGGCGGTGGTCAACCCTCCACGAACCGACGCGGTGTGGCTGTTTCAACAGCCCGGTGCCGTCGAGTTATCGGATGAGGGCCTGTTGCCCCCGTATTGCGCGCTCGTCAGCCTCACGGCCGCAACCCCTTTGCAACCTCTGGATGGAGAGCGCCTATGAGCGATGCGCAACTGGAAATTCTTGCAAGCCGCGCCGGCCTTGCCGTCGACTGGATCGACGCCAACGGCCGCCCGCAAAAAGTCGCTCCGGCGGTGTTGCGCAATGTCCTGATCGGGCTCGGCCACCCTGCCAGTACGACGCAGGAAATCGACGCCAGCCTGCTTGAACTGCAACAAGTCCAGCAAGACCGTCACCTGCCCCCGTTGCTGACCAGCGATGTCGGCGCTGGCGTTGATCTGGCGCGCTATTTCGCACCTTTAACGCCTTGTGAGATTCACCTCGAAGACGGTTCGCGACTGAACCTGAAACTGGATGCGCAAGCGATACTGCCCGGGCTGATTCCGGTCGGTTATCAGCAAGTGCACATCGGCGATCAATATTTCACGCTGGCCGTCGCCCCCGAACGCTGCTTCAGCGTCGGCGATGCGGTGGACAACCCGATCCCGCGTGTGTGGGGCCTGAGCGTGCAACTGTATTCGTTGCGCCGCCCAGGTGACGGCGGCTTCGGCGACACGCAAGCCTTGGAAGCACTCGCTCGCGTAGCCGGTGAACGGGGCGCCGAAGCCTTGGCGATCAGCCCGCTGCACGCGATGTTCAGCGCCGACACCGGACGCTACAGTCCTTATTCGCCATCCAGTCGCCTGTTCCTTAACGCCCTGTACGCCGCACCGGGGGCGATTCTCGGCGAGCGCGCCGTGCGTGATGCCATCGACGCCGCAGGTCTGGCAGAGCAATTTACGCAACTGCAAGACCTGAAACTGATCGACTGGCCAGCCGCCGCCGACGCCAAACAGCAATTGCTGCAAGCGCTGTACGAAGGCTTTGTCGCCGGCGAGCACCCCTTGCATCCGGACTTTGCCAGTTTCCGTCATGCCGGTGGCGAAGCGCTGGAAAACCACTGCCGCTTTGAAGCGATCCAGGAAATGCGCGCCGCCCGTGGCGAAAGCCTCGACTGGCGCGAATGGCCCGAGCACTGGCACGACCCGCGTGGCGCTGCCCTGGAAGCCTTTGCCGAGGAATACGCCGAACGCATCGCCTACTTCGCCTTCTGCCAATGGCTGATCCACCGCTCGCTTGAGCGCGCACAAAGCGCCGCCCGCAGCGCCGGTATGGGCATTGGCCTGATCGCTGACCTTGCGGTGGGTGCCGACGGCGCCGGCAGCCAAGCCTGGAGTTTTCAGGATGAACTGCTCGCTTCACTGACCGTGGGTGCGCCGCCCGATATCCTCAATCGCGCAGGACAAGGCTGGGGGATTTCCGCGTTTTCCCCCGAAGGCCTGATCCGCAATGGTTTTCGTGCGTTCATCGAAATGCTGCGCACCAACTTTGCCCACGCTGGCGGCCTGCGCATCGATCATGTCATGGGCCTGCAACGTCTTTGGGTCATCCCCAACGGCGCGGCGCCGGCCGACGGCGCGTACCTGTATTACCCGGTCGACGACCTGCTGCGCCTGCTGACCCTCGAATCCCATCGCCATCAAGCCATCGTGCTCGGTGAAGACCTCGGCACCGTACCGGAGGGGCTTCAGGAAAAACTCATCGCTCGCTCGATTCTGGGCATGCGCGTGCTGCTGTTCGAACAGGACAACACCCGTTTCAAACCGATCCTCGACTGGCCGGACAATGCGCTGGCCACTACCAGCACCCATGACCTGCCGACACTCAATGGCTGGTGGCATGGTCGCGACATCGACTGGAATGCGCGTTTGGGTTTTGTCGATGCCAATGGCGAAATCGAATGGCGTCATCACCGTCAACGTGAACGCGAAGGCCTGCGCAGCGCGTTGAGCCAGGACCCGCAGAATTTTCGAGAGGAGTCCCACGAGGCCGACCAAGTGATCGATGCCAGTGTGCGTTTCCTCGGCCATACCCGCGCACCGCTGGTGTTGCTGCCTCTGGAAGATGCGCTGGGCATCAATGAGCAGGCGAACTTGCCCGGCACGATCGATACCCACCCCAACTGGTCGCGGCGCTTGCCGGGCAACAGCGAAACGTTGCTCGATGGCGCAGATGCCGCGCGACGTCTGGAACTCCTGGCGTGTGCACGTCTTCAGGCTGCCGAGCGTGACCAATGAATCAAACGCTCATCCAACCGCTACGCGCCACCCTGCGACTGCAATTTCACAAAGGTTTTACCCTTGAACACGCGGTGCCCCTGGTGCCGTATTTCGCCCGGCTCGGCATCAGCCATATTTACGCTTCGCCGCTGCTCGCCGCGCGGGCAGGCTCCATGCACGGTTACGACGTGGTCGACCCGACTCAAGTGAACCCGGAACTGGGCGGCGAACCAGCCCTGCGGCACCTGGTCAGCACCTTGCGTGAACACAAGATGGGCTTGATCCTCGACATCGTGTCCAATCACATGGCCGTCGGTGGCAGCGACAACCCGTGGTGGCTCGACCTGCTGGAATGGGGGCGATTGAGTCCCTATGGGGAATTTTTCGACATTCAATGGCACTCGCCTGACCCGCTGATGGAAGGCCAGTTGCTGCTGCCGTTTCTGGGCAGCGATTACGGCGTCGCGTTGCAGGAAGGCACCCTGAAGCTGCATTTCAACGCACAAACCGGCAGCTTCCACGTCGAGCATTACGACCATCACTTCCCGATCTGCCCGAATGATTACGGCGAGCTGCTCAAGCCTGATGAAACACTGAAAACCCTCGCGGATCGTTTCAGTGCCCTCAGCTATCAAACCGACGCCCATTCGCTGGCGGCTCCACTTAAGGAAGAGTTGCAACAGCGAGCGAGTGATCCGCGGACACTGGCAGCCATCCACAGCCATCTGGCGCATTACGACTCCACCACCGAAGAAGGCTTTCACAAGCTGCATGAGTTGCTGGAGCGCCAGAGTTATCGCCTGGCCAGTTGGCGCACCGCCGCGGATGACATCAACTGGCGGCGTTTTTTCGACATCAACGAGCTCGGTGGTTTGCGTGTCGAACGGCCGGCCGTGTTCGAGGCCACCCACGGCAAAATCTTCCAGTTGGTCGCCGAGGGGTTGGTCGACGGCTTGCGCATCGACCACATCGACGGCCTCGCCGACCCACGCGGTTATTGCCGCAAGCTGCGCCGACGTCTGGATCGGTTGGCGCCGGGAAGGCATTTGCCAATCTACGTCGAGAAAATCCTGGGTGCCGGCGAAACCCTGCGCCGCGACTGGGCAGTGGACGGCACCACCGGTTATGAGTTCATGAATCAGTTGTCCCTGCTGCAACACGATCCGGATGGCGAACACGTGCTCGGTGAGCTGTGGCAGCGGCGCACCGAACGCCCGGCTGCGTTTATCGAAGAGGCGCAGCTTGCCCGTCAGCAGATCCTCAACGGTTCGCTGGCCAGCGATTGCGAAAGCGTCGCTCAGGCGTTGCTGCAAGTGGCCCGCGATGACCTGATGACCCGCGACTTGACCCTCGGCGCAATCCGCCGGGTCTTGCAGGCGTTGATCGTGCATTTCCCGGTGTATCGCACCTACATCAGCGCGATGGGTCGTTCGGCGCAAGACGATGAAATTTTCCAGCATGCCATGGACGGTGCCCGGCAGACGCTGGGCGAAGGCGACTGGCCGGTGCTCGACTGCGTGGCGGCCTGGCTCGGTGGCACGCCGTGGCGACGCAAGCCCCGCGGGCGCTCGCGCAAAATCCTAAAGCATGCCTGCGTACGCTTTCAGCAACTGACGTCACCGGCGGCCGCCAAAGCCGTGGAAGACACTGCGCTGTACCGCTCGGCCGTGCTGCTGTCGCGCAATGATGTGGGCTACAACACCGAACAGTTCAGCGCACCGGTCAGTGATTTCCATGCGGTCAATCAGCAACGCCTGACCGAGTTTCCCGACAACCTGCTGGCCACCGCCACCCACGATCACAAACGCGGCGAAGACACCCGCGCACGCCTCGCGGTGCTGAGCGAGCGCAGCCACTGGTACGCCGAACAGATCGAGTTGTGGCGCGCCCTCGCCCGCCCGGTGCGCCTTGATGATCAAATGCCGTCGACCGGCGACGAACTGATCCTCTACCAGGCGCTGATCGGTAGCTGGCCGCTGGATTTACAGGATGACGATCAGGCCGGTTTCGCCGACTACGCCAAACGCATCTGGCAGTGGCAACAGAAAGCCCTGCGCGAGGCCAAGCTGCAAAGCAGTTGGAGCGCGCCCAACGAAGCCTATGAAAACGCCACGCAGGCGTTCACCGAAAAACTGCTGACCGGCGATGAAGGTGAGTTGCTGCGCGCTGCACTGAGCAAGACCGTCAACAGCATCGCTGCTGCCGGCGCGCTCAACGGCTTGGCGCAAACCTTGCTGCACATGACGGTACCGGGGGTGCCGGATCTGTATCAAGGCAACGAGTTCTGGGACTTCAGCCTGGTTGATCCGGACAACCGCCGGCCGGTGGATTACGCCGCTCGCGAGCAGGCCTTGCCGGCACCCGCGCCGACCTCGGCGCTGCTGACCGATTGGCGTGACGGGCGTATCAAGCAAGCCTTGATCGCTCAAGTGCTGAACCTGCGCGCTGAACACGCGGAGCTGTTTCGGCGTGGCGCGTACCAGGCCCTTGAGGTACTGGGCAGCCAGGCGCACAACGTACTCGCGTTTGCCCGCGAGCATGAGGACAGGCAGGCCATCGTGATCGTGCCGATCCGTTGCGCAACACTGCTGGAAAACAGTGCTGTACCTCAGGTCGATGCGCTGCGCTGGGGCGACACTCGGGTGGTTTTACCGTTCGCCGCCTCTGACGCAAACCTGAAGGGACTTTTTTCAAGCAGCGCAGTCACAAAAAACAGGGAGCTGAATGTCAGCGACGCGCTGGGGGATGTCCCGGTGAATCTCTTTATCCAACACTTAACGTAAGCACGAGTTCAGTTCAGGAGCATTACGATGAGCACCGACGATAAACGCATCCGCGAATTCGCCTATCAGATCTGGGAATCCGAAGGTAAACCCGAAGGTCAGGAAGCGCGTCACTGGGAGATGGCGCGTAAATTGGCCGAGGCTGAAGCGCTGGCACCGAAGAAATCGCCGAAGGCTGCCGGCAGCAAGACTGCTGCCAAGACCGCCGAGGTGAAAGCGCCGGCAGCCAAGCCCAAAACCCCGGCCAAAGCCAAGCCAGCGAGCGCCGCAAAAGTCGTACCGCCGGGCGAAAAAACCGCCGAGAAAAAGCCGCGCGCACCGCGCAAGCCTCCGGCGAACTGACGCTCTCGCGATTATTGAACTCAATGATCCTGTGGCGGGCTTGCTCGCCACAGAGGGGGCGTTCGCCCTCAAGAAACATGCACAACCCCGCGTGTCAGCCCAGAATTCATCCGTTTTGCAGGAGCAATCATGACCCATCCAAAGAAAGCCGAGCCCACACAGCACGCCGAACCCTCGAGAATCCGCGAAGGCCTGCCCTTCCCGCTCGGCGCGACCTGGGATGGCTTGGGGGTGAACTTTGCCCTGTTCTCCGCCAACGCCACCAAAGTTGAACTGTGCATTTTCGATGATGCCGGTGAAGTCGAGCTCGAACGCATCGAACTGCCGGAATACACCGACGAGATCTACCACGGCTACCTGCCCGACGCACATCCGGGGCTGATCTACGGCTACCGTGTCTACGGCGCGTATGACCCGGCCAACGGCCACCGCTTCAACCACAACAAGTTGCTCATCGACCCGTACGCCAAACAGCTGGTCGGTGAACTCAAGTGGTCGGAGGCGCTCTTTGGCTACACCATCGGCCACCCCGACGCCGACCTCAGCTTCGACGAACGCGACAGCGCCCCCTTCGTGCCCAAGTGCAAAGTCATCGACCCGGCGCACACCTGGGGCAACGACCAGCGCGTCAGCGTGCCGTGGGACAAGACCATTATTTATGAGACCCACGTGCGCGGCATCAGCATGCGGCACCCCTCGGTTGCGGAAAACGTACGCGGCACTTTCGCCGGGCTGATGAACGACGATGTGCTCAAGCACATTCGCAGTGTCGGGGTTTCGAGCGTTGAGCTTTTGCCAATCCACGCGTTCGTCAATGACCAGCACCTGCTGCACAAGGGCATGACCAATTACTGGGGCTACAACAGCATCGCGTTTTTCGCCCCCGACCCGCGCTATCTGGCCAGCGGCAAGATCGCCGAATTCAAGGAGATGGTCGCGCACCTGCACGAAGCCAACCTCGAAGTGATCCTTGACGTGGTCTACAACCACACCGCCGAGGGCAACGAACAAGGCCCGACCCTGTCGATGCGCGGCATCGACAACGCCTCCTACTACCGCTTGATGCCGGATGACAAACGCTTCTACATCAACGATTCCGGCACCGGCAACACGCTGGATCTGAGCCACCCGTGCGTGCTGCAAATGGTCACCGACTCGCTGCGCTACTGGGCCAGCGAAATGCATGTCGACGGTTTCCGCTTCGATCTGGCGACCATTCTGGGCCGCTACCACGACGGGTTCGACGAGCGTCACAGCTTCCTTGTTGCCTGCCGCCAGGATCCGGTGCTGCGTCAGGTAAAAATGATCGCCGAGCCCTGGGACTGTGGCCCCGGAGGCTATCAGGTCGGCAACTTCCCGCCGGGGTGGGTGGAGTGGAACGACAAGTTCCGCGACACCGTGCGTGCGTTCTGGAAAGGTGACGACGGCCAGGTGGCCGACTTTGCCAGCCGCATGACCGCTTCGGGCGAGATGTTCAACCAGCGCGGACGACGGCCGTATTCGTCGGTGAACTTCATCACCGCTCACGACGGTTTCACCCTCAACGATCTGGTGTCGTACAACGACAAACACAACGAAGCCAACGACGAGAATAATCAGGACGGCAGCAACAATAATCTGTCGTGGAACCACGGCGTCGAAGGCCCGACTGACGACCCTGACATCAACGCCCTGCGCCACCGGCAGATGCGCAACTTCTTCGCCACCCTGCTGCTGGCCCAAGGCACGCCGATGATCGTTGCCGGTGACGAATTCGCCCGAACCCAGGACGGCAATAACAACGCCTATTGCCAGGACAGCGAGATCGGCTGGGTCAACTGGGACCTGAGCGAAGACGGCCAGGCGTTGCTCAAATTCGTCAAACGTCTGATCAAGCTGCGTCTGGCGTATCCGATCCTGCGCCGTGGACGTTTTCTGGTCGGCGAGTACAACGAGGACATCGGCGTCAAAGACGTGACCTGGCTCGCGCCGGACGCCACCGAGATGACCACCGAGCATTGGCACGACGCGCACAACCGCTGCCTGGGCATGCTGCTCGATGGCCGCGCACAGGAAACCGGCATCCGTCGCAAAGGTGCTGATGCGACGCTGCTATTGGTGGTCAACGCGCACCACGACATCGTCAACTTCACCTTGCCGGAGGTTCCTGAGGGCAGTTTCTGGACGTGCATGGTCGATACCAATCAACCGTCGATTCGTGGCCAGGAACGCTTCGAGTTCGGTCATGAATACTCGGTCACTGGCCGTTCACTGCTGCTGTTTGAATTGCAACGCGAAGAAGAAGACTGACATGGACTTGCAAAGCTATCTCGCTCGCCGTCCGCCGGACTACGCAGACACAGCCTCGCTCGGCCTGTGCCTGCGGGCGATGGTCGAGGCCGGGCTGGACCGATTGCCGTTACCCGGCAGCGGCAGCACGCTGGAGCGATTTCAGCGTCTGGCCGATGTTGGTGGGCATGATCTGGGTTTGTGCAAACTTTACGAGGGCCACACCGACGCGTTAGCGATCATCGAGCAACTGGCAGGCGCGCCAACGCCCGGCAGCACGTGGGGCATGTGGGCGGCAGAACCGCCGCAAGCGCGGGTGCAGGTGCGACCCGCCGGGCATATGGTGGAACTGAACGGCCGCAAGGCCTGGTGTTCCGGCGCCGCGGTACTCAGCCATGCGCTGCTCACCGCGTGGGACGCTGATGATCAGCAGCAACTGGTTGCCGTGGCCCTCGATCAACCCGGCGTGACCATCACCGATCAAGGCTGGCAGGCGGTGGGCATGGGCGCCACGGGCAGTGTCGAGGTGCTGTTCGACGGCGCCGAAGCTCAAGCCATCGGCAATCCCGGCGATTACCTGCAACGACCGGGTTTCTGGCAAGGCGGGATCGGCATTGCTGCCTGCTGGTACGGCGCCGCGCGGCAGATTGCCGAACGCCTGCGCCAGCCATGTGCGCAACGGCAGGAGCCGCATGCCCTCGCCCATCTGGGCGCGGTCGATAGCGCCTTGCAGGCAGCCGCCGATGTCTTGCGTTTCAGCGCCCTGCAGATCGACGCGCATCCGCAAGCCGATACTCAGTTGCTGGCCCGGCGTGCCCGGGCCGTGGTTGAACAGTCTGTCGAACAGGTGATCCGCGAAGTCGGCCGCGCCTTGGGGGCCGGGCCATATTGCAAGGATCGGCACTTCGCCCGGTTGATCGCCGATTTGCCGGTGTTCCTGCGCCAAAGCCACGCCGAACGGGACCTCGCCGCCCTCGGCCAAATGATTGCCGCGCAACCTGACGGAGCATGGGCGCTATGAAAACCAATCCCATCGTCGGCCAAGGCACGTCCTTGCAGCAATGGCAGAGTTCACAGCATCTGGCGGACATGCAAAGCATCAATATCCTCAGTCTGGTGCCTCCGGGTGCTCGCGCGGTGATTGTCGCGCCGCACCCGGACGATGAAGTGCTGGGCTGCGGCGGCCTGCTGCAAGTGCTCGCCGCTGCCGGCCGCTCGTTACAACTGATCTCGGTCACCGACGGCAGCGCCAGCCACCCCGGTTCCACGCGCTGGCCGGTGGAGCGCCTGAGCGTGATCCGGCCACAGGAGTCCGCTGAAGCGCTGCGGCGCCTCGGTCTGCCGATGCATCGTTTGAAATGGCTGCGCGGCGGTTTCAGCGACACGCAGGTGGCGGCGCGAGAATCCGAACTGAGCGCGTTTATCGAACACCATCTGCGCCCCGATGACGTCATTTTTACCACGTGGATCGAGGACGGTCATTGCGACCACGAAGCCGTCGGCCGCGCCAGCGCTGAAGCGGCGCGCAGAGTCGGCGCGACGTGCCACGAACTGCCCGTATGGACGTGGCACTGGGCAACGCCCGAAGACGCGCTGGTGCCCTGGCAGCGGGCGCGCAAGATTCTCCTGTCACCGGTTCAAATCGCCCGCAAACGCCACGCCGTCCATGCCTTTGCCAGCCAATTGGAGGGTGATCCCGAGGCAGGGCTCGCGCCGGTACTGGCGCCCTATGTGCTTGACCGCTTACTGCAACCTTTCGAGGTGGTATTCCTATGAGCGTTGAAGATCGTTATTTCGAAGGCTTGTTCGCCGGCAACGACGACCCGTGGGCATTTCGTCAGCGCTGGTACGAACAGCGCAAACGGGCGATCACCCTCGCCGCACTGCCTCGTGCGCACTATCGGGCGATCTTCGAACCGGGCTGTGCGAACGGCGAACTGAGCGCCGAACTGGCGACGCGCTGTGATCGACTGTTGTGTTGCGACACCGCCAGCGCGGCAGTGACACTGGCACGAACCCGTTTAAGTCTTTTTGACCACGCCCAAGTGCGTCAAAACCGTCTGCCCGGTGACTGGCCGGAAGAAAAATTCGACCTGATTGTATTTAGCGAAATCGGCTACTACCTCGACGGCAAGGATCTGACAGAAGTGATTCGCCGGATCAGTGATTCCCTGACCGCCGACGGCCAACTCCTCGCCTGTCACTGGCGCCCGCCCATCGACGGCTGTCCGCTAAACGCCCGACAGGTTCACGACCTGATCCATGAGCAGTTGAATCTGCCACGCGTGGCACTGCATCAGGAGGCTGATTTCATTCTTGAAGTATGGAGCCGCGAGCCGCGCTCGGTGGCGGCGTTGGAGGGTTTGCGATGATTGGCATTTTGATCCCGGCGCACAACGAAGAAGACCTGCTCGACGAATGCCTGAGCGCGGCCATGCGCGCCAGCCGGCACGGTTTGCTCGCCGGTGAGCGGGTCGAAGTGTTGGTGGTGCTCGACAGTTGTACCGACCGCTCGGCGCAGATTGTCAGCGGTTATCCGGTGCTGAGCCTGAATATCGACGCACGCAATGTCGGTCAGGCCCGCGCCGTCGGCGCTCAGTTGCTGCTGGAGCGCGGGGCACGCTGGATCTCCTGCTCCGACGCCGACAGTCGCGTCGCCGACGACTGGCTGGTGGCGCAAATCGGGCTGGGCGCGGATGCGGTGTGTGGCACGGTCACCGTCGAGCACTGGCATGAATCATTCGATGAAGCGGCGCAAATTCGCTATCACCGGCACTATCGGGCCAGTGAGGGCCATCGGCATATTCATGGCGCCAATCTGGGCGTCAGCGCCGATGCCTATCGGTGGGCCGGAGGCTTTAAACCGCTGGCGTGCGACGAAGATGTGCACCTGGTGCGGGATCTGGAACTGACCGGTGCGAACATCGCCTGGAGCCATCGTCCGCAAGTCCATACCAGCGCTCGTTTCGACAGCCGGGCCCGGGGTGGATTTGGCGACTACTTGCGAAACCTGGCACAGATGTAATAAAAAAAACCGTATCAGATTGATCTGTGGCGCGACGAACGTCACTTCATGAGCAATACTGTGCTGCGCGGCAATCCAGGGTTCGGAGCGTCGTATGGCAATCAACCAGCCTTCACGGGTCGGCCGCGTCACAGGTTTATGGCTGTGGGCACGATTGAGGGCGAAACAACACAAGGACGTCGCACCCATGAAACCGTTATCGCTCATCGAAAACAGCCCGTCGGCGCAAATCTGGAACAGCGCCCCGCAACTGCACAACATTCCCGTCATCAACACCCGCAGCCTGGTGCTACCCGGTGCCCGCGCCGTGGTGATCGCCCCGCATCCCGGCGATGAGGTGGTGACGTGCGGTGGCCTGCTGCAATCACTCTCAAGCCTCGGTCATCCGCTGCAACTGCTCTCGATCACCGACGGCAGCGCCAGCCATCCCGGTTCACGACAATGGTCGGAAAAACGCCTGAGCGTGTTCCGCCCGCAGGAAAGCGTCGAAGCCCTGCGCCGCCTCGGCTTACCCATGCACAGCCTGAAATGGGTACGCGGCGGTTTCACCGACAACGCACTGAGCGATCAGCACAGCCAATTGGCCGGGTTCATCGGCCGTTACCTGCGCCCCGGCGACGTGGTATTCAGCACCTGGCGCGGCGATGGCAACGACGATCATGAGGCGGTCGGACGTGCTGCCGCCGAAGCCGCCGAACTGGCCGGGGCGACCTTCCACGATGTGCCGGTCTGGGCGTGGCACTGGCCTGAGCGCGATCAAAAACTGATCCCCTGGGATCGCGCACGCAAACTGCGCCTCGACACCTGGACCGTGGCGCGCAAAAGCCACGCCACCCACGCCTACGCCAGCCAGCTCAAGGGCGAACCGGCGATTGGCATCGCGCCGATGCTGCCGCCGGTGATTCTGGAACGGATGCGTTTGCCCTATGAAATCGTTTTCGTCTGAAGGCCACAGGTAGCACCTTCGCCAACATCTTTCGTGGGCGGGCTTGCCAGCGATCGCGGTGGGTCAGCCAATCAGATGCTGAGTTGCGTACCCTCATCGCTGGCAAGCCCGCTCCCCTAGGGGCTAACCCGTGTGTCTGAGGGAAGATTTTCCCCTTCCCGACCGCGTAACCATTCGTCCGGAAACCGCGCGCACCTGTCAGATCTGACAGGTGACAAACATTGCTGATTAGCGTCACCTGTCGCCATGGCATTTTCCTATTCAGCCTGGAGTTGGCGATGACCAGCACCCGCACGATTGACCCCTTTGCACTGCCCCTTCCGAAAGCACCCAAGATGATCCCCCTCGTCCCTGCCAGTGAGGGAGTCCACGGTGGCGTTGCCTTCGACGACGCGAGTGAGGAAGAGGGATTTCAGATACTCATGCTGGCGTATGACAACCAATCAGAAAACGACAAAATCACGCTTTGGTTGAACGATGAAAAGGCGGATGACACCACCATTGCCAAAGGCAAGGAGCGTGACAACACGCCACTTTACATTCCGCCGGAATGGTTTCAAAAAGGCCTGAACAAAATCAAGTTCAGCGTCAAACGTACTTCCGGCAACTGCGATTTCACCGATGAACTCATCCTGCTTCACCGCACCTCGCCACCCGGCGACACGCCCCCGGTCCTGAACCTCAGCGTCAGCCACTCCAGCATCGGCCCCGAGCAAGCGAACAAGGTTTCGGTCACGGTCAACTACAAGAACATGAATTGGTACGACACGATTTCTATTTATTGTAATGGCGCGCGTGTCACCCACACATTGACACCAGACAGCACGTCTCCCCTACCGCCGGTTCCGCAAAGCGTGGTGATCCCGATCCCTAAAGAGAAGCTGGAACAAGGCGGCGACGATTCCGACTTCGAATTCAAATTCCGCGTGGTCGACTATCTGACCAATCCGTCCGGCCCTCCGACCTGGTCGGATGTAGTGACGGTGGACGTGCATTTGAATCGCCTCACGTTGCCCGCCCCAACCGTCAAGGGCCAGACCGGCAACAACTTCAGCCCGACCCAACCGGAAGTCCGGGTGCTGGTGCCGCAGGGTTCGCTGCTGCCTGACGATAAGCTGAACGTAATCTGGCAAGGCGCAGCCGAGACACCGGCTGCGGGCACCTACACCAGCCCTCAACGGCTTGTCAGCGCCGGTCTGGAAATCGCGGTGCCGCGATCAGTCCTGGCTTACAGCCTTGGCAAACCGGTGACCGTCATCTATGTCATCGAACATAATGGCGCCTCCAGTAATTCCCTGCCGCTGTCTCTGAACATCCTGACGCTACCGGCGACGGCGCTGATCCCGCCGAAGATCGTCGAGGCCGATGCCAACAACGTCCTGGACGTGAACGCGTTGGGCAGCAAAAACGCGACCCTTCACGGGTTGCTCCACACACTGATCGAGGCGGGCCAACAGGTCTGGATGAGCCTGGA
This sequence comes from Pseudomonas sp. RA_15y_Pfl2_54, assembly GCF_963971015.1. Lineage (NCBI taxonomy): Bacteria > Pseudomonadati > Pseudomonadota > Gammaproteobacteria > Pseudomonadales > Pseudomonadaceae > Pseudomonas > Pseudomonas sp. RA_15y_Pfl2_54. The sequence continues at coordinate 29,970 of NZ_CAXAPN010000024.1, read as the reverse complement.
AGGTCAGAAGGCCGACGCCAGCCCTCACAACCTGACAATCTGGAACGGCGGAGACGCCAATGTCAATGCGACGTGGGTCAGCCAGGGCTTCTGGCCCGCAGCACTGGCCAACAGTTACCTCAAAGAACTCGGGCACGGCACCACGCTGAAAATCAAGTACAAGGTGTCGATGGACAAGAGCGACAACCCGGCAACGGCCACGGTGTTTCCGGATCGAACTTACAGCATCAAGTCGATAGAGCTAGTGGTGCCGACGCTGGTGAATGTGCTGGATGCGAGCAATAAAGAAGTGCCGGAGGGCACGTCCACCATCAGCACCACGCTGAAACTCAAAGGCAAGGCCAGCAAAGGCCAGACCGTCGAGATTTTTGATGGCAACGGTGCGTCTGCCGTGTCCAAAGGGACTGCGCCCGCCCATGAAACAACAGGCGAATGGGAGAAAACCATCGCCGTACCAGAGGGTAGTCGCCGGTTGTATGCAAAGGCACTGTATGCCGTAAGCCCGGTGTATTCGAATGTTCGGTTACTGACCGTTATAGCCGCCACCGCACCGACGATCACCTCGGTCAAAGGCTCGCCGAGCGGCGTGGAAATCCCACCCGGCGGCACCACCGCGGAAACAGCCGTGACTCTGACCGGCAGTGCCGCCAAGGGCCAAAAAGTCGATATCCTCGATGGGATCACGTCCAAAGGTCAACCCGACACGGATCAAGCAACAGGGATCTGGACATTAACCGTTACAGGCCTGAGCGTAGCGGCGCACAGTTTTACCGCCAAGGCGTTGTATGGCGATGGTGCGACCTCCGAAGCCTGGACGGTGAATGTAACGGCGAATGTACTTTCTTTTATAAATCAGCCCTATCGATCGTCACCCGGAGTACGGCTGAAAGATATTGAGATATTCGCAAGCAAACTGGATGGCACGCCTCGTCCAGAGGCACCTGTAATATTGACACTCGCCAGTGGAATGTTTTTCGCCGATGGCACTGGGGGGGAGCGTGAATTCATAGCTGATGGGCAAGGCCTTGTAATAGTGAAGGGCGTACAGGCGTCTATGGTTCCTGGAGAGTACGCGCTGAATGCTGTCAGTGAAGGGGCAATAGCATCCGCGAAGGTAACGGTCTTCCCCGAAATCTCTGAGGGGGACATATCAATCGGAACGGGTGGCACTGAAAAAGCTTTAAGCCCCGACGGGCTTACGCTTTATGTCCTTGTTCCCTCGGCTTCTTTGGTTAAAGTCGTAGATCTGATTTCAAGGAAAGTTTTAAATCATATTCAGACTCCCCCTATCGCCCTCTCATGGCCAAGAATGGCCATAAGCCCTGATGGAAAGCAGTTATTTATTGGATACACACACAGCGGAAACATCACCATTATTGACACGACCAACCTAAAGATTATTGGAGATATAAAGGTAAATCAATCACCCCATTATTTAGCGGTGAGTCCGGATGGCAAATCCCTTGCGGTCGGATATGGCGGTATAAATTCAAGCCTCTACAATATTCAGGCAGCGATAGTTGATATATCAACGCAAAGAATTACTCGCGAAATAACTGAAGCAGGAAGCAACACCAAAATGATTGATTACACTCCTGATGGCGAATATTTATATATTGTGATCTGGGTTGGCAATGCTGGCACACTGGCTATCATTGAAAAAAAAACGCACTCAACTGTCGCCAGAACAATCATTAACGGCCGCCCTTACACATTGCACTTTAATGCATCAGGAACTCGCGCTTATGCAATTGGAAATACTTTATCCTGGACACCAACCATAACAGTTGTTGATGTTCTACAAATGCAACCCATCAGGACAATCAGCCCTTTAAATGAAATTAAAGCAACCGCATTTGTCATTAACGCTAGCGAAACCCAAATAACATATAGCGAGGGCACTGTGATTGATGCCGCCGGAGGTCGGACTTTGAAAAAATATCCTTTTGAAACGGGGTGCGGGCCTGTTGACTATCGAAACAACCGCCTATATGCGTCCGGCACTGACACTATTAAAGTTATTGCCATGGATCCATGACTTGAAGTTCAATGCAAATTACTTGTATTGAGACGCTCTTGACAAAGAAAACAAAAGGCGATGAGTTTATTTTTCGCCTTTTATTCAATCTCTATAAACAACCAAGAATACTTCGTTTACGATCCTCAACGCTTTGGAATGGCCAATACATGTTAAACGGGGCCAGCCCCTGAGGGATCCCCACAAATCTACTCCAGGCTCTGCGCCTGATGATGCACCTCATCGCGCAGAGCTTTCTCCAATTTTCCCCAGTCTCCGCTGCCTCCGAACTCTATGCACCTACGCCAGTATTCCAGGCCAAGCCGCCACATGGATGTGTTGGGCGGCAGATTCGATTGCGCGTCTGATGTAGAAGCTGCCGAAGGCTGCGATCATTTGATCCAGAACAACAAGACCAAATGATCGCAGCCTCGTTTCACTCGACAGCTCCTACACTAGTTGGCGGTGTTGATTCAGAAGGAACCGCCACCCCCACCCACCAGTCGCATGAATACGCACTCAGGATTCACAGGAGTCACCGTGTCCAGCGCCCCCAATCGTCACGTCGTCGACGATTCAGTCATCCATCGCCTGCGCGTGCTGACGGTCAATACCCACAAGGGTTTCACCGCACTCAACCGACGTTTCATTCTTCCGGAGTTGCGTGAAGCCGTACGCAGTACTTCGGCCGATCTGGTGTTTTTGCAGGAAGTGGTGGGTGAACACGAACGGCATTCGAACCGCTACAACGAATGGCCGCAAACCTCGCAATACGAATTTCTCGCCGACAGCATGTGGAGCGATTTCGCCTATGGGCGCAACGCGGTTTATCCCGATGGCCATCACGGCAATGCGCTGCTGTCCAAATACCCGATCCGCGAGTACCGCAACCTCGACGTGTCGATCACCGGCCCCGAGCGCCGTGGCTTGTTGCACTGCGTGCTGGATGTGCCGGGGCATGCCGAAGTCCATGCGGTCTGCGTGCATTTGAGTCTCCTGGAAAGCCATCGCCAATTGCAGTTGCAACTGCTCTGCCAGTTGCTTGAATCCTTGCCTGATGACGCGCCGGTGATCATCGCCGGAGACTTCAACGACTGGCAGCTTCACGGCAACGTCGCCCTCGCCCGGCGCGACTATTTGCACGAAGCCTTCGAGCGCCATCATGGCCGCCCTGCCAAAACCTATCCGGCGCGTTTTCCATTGCTGCGACTGGACCGGATCTACCTGCGCAACGCCAGCAGCCATGACCCGCAGATCCTCGGCAACAAGCCGTGGACGCACCTGTCGGATCACTTGCCGCTGGCCGTTGAAGTGCATCTGTAGCTGCCGAACGGACAAGCCTGCTTTTCGGCTCTGCGTGATGACTCACCTGGACGTTTCGCTCCGGGCGATTGTCGTAACTCACGCCCTTGGTATCCGGCTAATATTCGAAATATTGACAGCAACGGCTTATGCGGTGCGTTCGGCAATGTCGGAACCTGGATCAACCGAAAAACCGTCCGTCAACAATACATTCCCTCTGCATCGGGGTTTTCACTGCCGCGACCCACACAAACAACCACTTGGTTATATTCAAATAAACAAACAGTTACAAAACCTAAATAACACCGACCACTCATCGATCAATTTCTTGACGCATGCCTGTGGTTCTTCTTATCTCAACCTTACTACCCCCGGAATAACCCTCCGGGCCGAACCATCGGACACTCGCGAAATCGAGCGGCCATGGATCTGCCCGCTCCATTCGGTCGCCCCTCGTTCGGGGTAGGAGAGACGCCACATCGAGATGCCGCATGCGCTTGCAAGGTAGGCCTCCATGAGAACTTCAATCACCCCACGCGAGATCAAAATTACTTTCTGCACAGTCTCGAGTTTTCTCTTGCTGTGCTCATCCATGGAGGCGCAGGCAGCCCCTGCGGCGGATGAAGCGACACCGTGGTATCGAGAGAACGTCCCCGTCATCACATTGCCTGCGACGGTCATCACCCCGGACCGGCAACGGTTCAATCCCCTATCTGATCGGCAAATTGCGAGGCTGATCACCGAAGAACTCGCGCCAGGCGCCTGGGACCTGCTCTACGGACAAAGTGCCCGAAAGGCGCAAACCGATGTGGTGTCTTCGGGTTTCGCGATGCCCGGCGGCTCTGACTGGAAGGGCCCCGCCGTACTGACTCTGCAAAGCGGCGGCGGCCCTACGCAGAAAATCGGCCTGATGGGCGGTCCGAACCAGATTCAAGCCAATGGCAATGGGCAAATCATCAGCCGCGCCCTGGCCGACCCGACCACCGACACCCTCAACCTGCAAGGCCAACGCCTGGGGGCCTATTACAGCCTGATCGGTGCACGGGGATGGCACGTCGACTTGTCGGCCAGCGGTGGACGAGTCAGCGGATTCAGCCGCGATCAACGAGGTGCGCGGCAGGCCACAGAAGGCAGCGCCATGACGTTCTCGGTCGAAGGCGGTTTCCCGATTGGTTTGAATGAAAACTGGGTGATCGAACCCCAGGCGCAATTGGTCAACCAGCGCATCACCCTCGACACCCCCAACGCTGGCTCAGGCCACGCAACGTCCAAAGACCTCTCAGCCTGGAGCGGCCGCGTCGGAGCACGCTTGAAAGGTAGCTATCACTTGAGTGGTCTGCCGGTCGAGCCGTACCTGCGCACCAATCTCTGGCACACGGTCTATACCGGCAGCACGGTGACTCTGGATAAGGTCGACAAGATCAGCAGCAGCCGCAAATCATCGACCGTCGAGTTGGGACTGGGGCTGGTGGCTCGGGTGACGCCGGCGGTGAGCCTGTATGTGAGTGCCGATTACAGCAGTGATGTCGATGACAATGATTTGAATGGCTTGATTGGCAGCCTCGGCGTACGGATGCTTTGGTGAGGCTTCGGTTTCCCGGCGTCTGAGCTGACACCTTCGCGAGCAAGCCCGCTCCCACATCTGGAATGCATTCCTCTGTGGGAGCGGGCTTGCTCGCGAAGGCAGCGACTCGGTGTGGGATCAACCCTCAGGCTTGAGGATCAACACCGCCAGCGGCGGCAAATTCAGCTCCAGCGACAACGCCTGGCCATGGCTAGGCACTTCTTCGGTAAACGCGCCGCCACCGTTGCCATAGTTGGAACCGGCATAAGTATCAGCGTCGCTGTTGAGCAACTCGCTCCAACGCCCGGCGAACGGCACACCCACACGATAGGAATGACGCGGCACGGGGGTGAAGTTGGCCACCACCAGCACGGGTTTACCGTCCTTGCTCCAACGCAGCCAGGCATAAACGCTGTTGATCGCATCGTCGCCAATCAACCACTGGAAACCCTGTGGCGCGTCATCCTGATCGTGCAATGCCGGCTCTTCGCGATAGAGACGGTTGAGGTCGCCCACCAGTTTCTGCACGCCTTTGTGCTCGGAATACTGCAACAGATACCAATCAAGCTGTTGATCGTGATTCCACTCGCGCCACTGGCCGAACTCGCAGCCCATGAACAGCAGCTTCTTGCCCGGATGGGTCCACATGAAACTCAGATAGGCCCGCAGGTTGGCGAATTTCTGCCAGCGATCGCCGGGCATCTTGTCGATCAACGAGTGTTTGCCGTGGACCACTTCATCGTGGGAGATCGGCAGAATGAAACGCTCGGACCAGGCGTAGACCAGGCCGAAACTCAACTCATTGTGGTGATGGGCGCGGTACACCGGGTCCTGCTGAATGTAATGCAGCGAATCGTGCATCCAGCCCATGTTCCATTTGTAGGCAAAGCCCAGACCGCCCTGCTGCGTGCTCTGACTGACGCCCGGCCACGCCGTGGATTCCTCGGCGATTACCAGTGCACCCGGGGCCTCCAGGTCGACCACGTCGTTCAAGTGCCGCAGAAAATCGATGGCTTCAAGGTTTTCCCGCCCGCCATGCCGGTTCGGCACCCATTCGCCGGCCTTGCGCGAATAGTCGCGATAGAGCATCGAAGCCACCGCATCGACTCGCAGGCCATCGATGTGGAAATGCTTCAACCAATGCAGCGCCGACGCCAGCATGTAACCGTGTACTTCGGTGCGCCCGAGGTTGTAGATCAACGTGTCCCAATCCTGATGGAAACCCTCCAGCGGATTGCCGTACTCGTACAGCGCGGTGCCGTCAAATTGCGCCAGGCCGTGGGTATCGGTGGGGAAATGCGCCGGTACCCAATCGAGAATCACGCCGATATCGGCTTGGTGGCAGGCGTTGATGAACTCGGCGAATTGCTCCGGCGTGCCGTAACGGGCGCTCGGCGCAAATTGCGACAACAACTGATACCCCCAGGAACCACCGAACGGGTGCTCCATGATCGGCATCAACTCAATGTGGGTGAAACCCAGTTCCTTCACATACGGAATCAATCGCTCTGCCAATTCCGGCCAGGTGTACTGGCGCGCTACTTCACCCAGATCGTCCAGTTCACACTGCCAGGAACCGGCGTGCAGTTCATAAATAGACAGCGGCGCCGAATGTTGCTGCCGCTCGCGACGGCTGCTCATCCAGTCCTGATCCTGCCAGTCGACGTGCAGCGGCGCGGCGACTTTCGACGCGGTATCCGGCGGCAGGCTGGTGGCGAGCGCCATCGGGTCAGCCTTGAGCGGCAGAATCCCGTGAGTGCCAAGAATTTCGTATTTGTACAACTCCCCCGCTTGTAGGCGCGGGATGAATAACTCCCATACCCCGGACGGATGACGCAGGCGCATCGGGTGCCGGCGCCCGTCCCAGACGTTGAAGTCACCGACAACCGAGACCCGTCGGGCATTCGGCGCCCACACGGCAAACCGCACGCCGTCGACGCCATCCACGGTGGTCAGTTGCGCGCCGAGGCACGAACTGAGGTCGCGGTGATTGCCTTCGGCAAACAGATACAAATCCATTTCGCCCAGCAACTGACCGAAGCTGTAGGGGTCTTCCGCCACCTGCTCGCCACCGGCCCAACGGGTACGCAATTGATACGGCCGTGCCTGATCGAAGTGGCCGACAAACAGCCCCGGCGTTTCAGTCTGCTCAAGCGCGCCGCGCTCTTGCCCGGTCTCTTTGTCCAGCACCGAAACATTCAACGCACCGGGCAGATAAGCGCGAATGAATTGTCCGCCGGCGCCATCGCCGTGCGGGCCAAGAATGGAAAACGGATCGTGATGCTCAGCACGGACCAGGGCGTCGATGTCCTTCGCCGTGGGCAGCAATGCGTCTTTGACTTGACCCTGTTCCTTGTTCGAGAAACTCATGACTACTCTCCACCAAGATCGGAAAAGGGTTTAAGCCCCGTCAATAACCCATACAAACCGTGCAACGGCACGGGCAGCCACGCGGGGCGATTTTCGGCTTCATAGGCCACTTCATAGGCCGCCTTCTCCAGGCCGAACAACGCCAGTGCGGCGTCGGCACCTTCAGGATCTTGCCAAGCATGATCAAGACTAGCTGCCGCCCGGCGATATGCCTGAACAAATGCCTCTCGCGCCTCCTGCAAATAGCGGTCCGCCACACGATGACGTGAGGCTTCGGATTCGGCGCTGTGGTCGACGTTGTGCACGTTGATGGTCATGGCTGCCGCGTAATCGAAAGAACGCAGCACACCGCTGACATCCTTGTACGGGCTGTGTTTGCCGCGACGTTCGCTCAATGGCCGTGCAGGTTCGCCCTCGAAATCGATCAGAAAGGCATCGCCCTTGATCACCAGCACCTGACCCAAATGCAGGTCACCGTGGACACGGATCCGCAAACCTCCGACAGCTTTTTTCGCCAGATCCTGCACATGGGCAAGGATGGTTTTTTTCTCGTCGATCAGTCGTTTAACCCGCTTCTGATCCGCCGCGCTGAGTTCGCCCTGATGCTGCTTGAGCAGTTTCAGCGCCTGTTCGACCTGAGCGGCGACGTCCTTGCCGGTGGCCTGCATGTCCTTGGCTGTACTGATTTGCGGTGCAAAGTCGGGATTGTCGGTCGGCGCCGCCAGCACTTGATGCATTTCGCCCAGGCGCTGACCGAGCATCCCGGCAAAATCCTTCAACTCCCCCAAGGCGTTGTAATGCTGTTCCTGCTCGGACATGGCATCGGCCAGCTCATCGCGCAATGCTCGTTCGAGGTTGTTTTGCGTCCATTCCCACGCATCGCCCTGATTGCTCAGATAGCCTTGGGCGATCATCAACAGATTGTCTTCGCCCTGCGCATCATGGCGGATCACCGAGCCCAGCAGCGGGGAGATATTGGCAAATCCGGCAGCGGTCAGGTAAGCGCTCATCTCCAGTTCCGGGTGTACGCCAGAAGCGACTTTGCGGATCAGCTTAAGGACTACGCTGTTGCCAACGACCACCGAGCTGTTTGATTGCTCGGCCGACAGATAACGCACCTCGGACTCACTGCCCAACCCCAGTTTCTCCAACAGCGGCGTTGGCGCGAAACGGATTTGACCGTCCGCCGATTCGAGCACCGTGTTGTTCTGCATACCCTGCAATACCGCGCGGATAAACGCTTCGAGACTGAATGCGTCTGTAATCAAACCGACCTGACGCACCCGACGCACGCGGGCCAATGCCAGTTGCTGAGGCAGCGCCGCGCCGACCTGATCCTCTGAGATAAAGCCAAACGGCAGTTGATAACGGTGGGTCTGGCCGCCGCTGGTGACTTCGATCTCGCTGAGCAGCACCGGATGTTCGGCGTCGCCGAACCGCACGCCGTAGGCCAGATGCACCTTGTCGATGGCAGCATCCTTGCCGGCGAACCAACGGCGGTTTTGCAGCCAGCTCGGCAGAATGCCCTGCTCCAGGGTTGCGCGGGCTGGCGCCTCGAGCAGTTCCTCCATGCGTTTTTTCAACACCAGGGTGGTGAAATCCGGCAGGCTCTGCGCCGGTTCCACATGCCAGCTCGGCATCTGGTTTTCCGCCGCGAGGGCGAACCAGTAAAAACCGTACGGTGCCAGGGTCAGGAGGAAATTCAACTGACCGATGGGTGGGAAGGCGTTACCGCCGAGCATCTCCACCGGGACCATGCCGACGTAGGCCGACAAGTCGAGTTCCGCCGCCTGGGCGCTGCGCGACACGTTGGCCACGCAGAGAATGATTTCGTGTTTGCCATCGGCGTCGGTGAATTCGCGGGTATACGCCAGAATCCGTCGGTTGCTCGGCGAGAGCATTTTCAACGTGCCACGGCCAAACGCTTTGGATTGCTTGCGCACGGCGAGCATGCGCCGCGTCCAGTTGAGCAACGAATGCGGGTCGCCGGCCTGAGTTTCGACGTTGACCGACAGATAGCCGTATTGCGGGTCCATGATCGGCGGCAACACCAGGCTGGCCGGGTCGGCGCGGGAGAAGCCGCCGTTGCGGTCGATGGACCACTGCATGGGCGTGCGCACACCGTCGCGGTCGCCAAGATAGATGTTGTCGCCCATGCCGATTTCATCGCCGTAATACAGGGTCGGCGTGCCCGGCATCGACAGCAGCAGGCTGTTGAGCAACTCGACGCGGCGACGGTCACGCTCCATCAACGGCGCCAGCCGCCGACGAATGCCGAGGTTGATCCGCGCCCGGCGATCAGCGGCGTAGTAGTTCCACAGGTAATCGCGCTCCTTGTCGGTGACCATCTCCAGCGTCAGCTCATCGTGGTTGCGCAGGAAAATCGCCCATTGGCAGTTGGCGGGGATTTCCGGGGTCTGGCGCAAAATATCGGTGATCGGGAAGCGATCTTCCTGGGCCAGCGCCATGTACATGCGCGGCATCAGCGGGAAGTGAAAGGCCATGTGGCATTCGTCGCCATTCAAGCCGTGCGCGTCGGTATCGCCAAAATACAACTGGGTGTCTTCCGGCCATTGGTTGGCTTCGGCCAGCAGCATGCGGTCGGGGTAATTGGCGTCGATCTCGGCGCGGATCTGCTTGAGGACGTCGTGGGTTTCCGGCAGGTTTTCGTTATTGGTGCCATCACGCTCGATCAGGTACGGAATCGCGTCGAGGCGCAGGCCGTCGATGCCCATGTCCAGCCAGTAGCGCATCACTGACAGCACGGCTTTCATCACTTGCGGATTATCGAAGTTCAGATCCGGCTGATGGGAATAAAAACGGTGCCAGAAGTATTGGCCGGCGACCGGGTCCCAGGTCCAGTTGGACTTTTCGGTGTCGAGAAAGATGATCCGCGTGCCGTCGTATTTCTGGTCGTCATCCGACCATACGTAAAAGTCCCGTGCGGCCGAGCCCGGTTTGGCTTTGCGCGCCCGTTGAAACCACGGATGCTGGTCGGAGGTGTGGTTGATGACCAGTTCGGTGATCACCCGCAAGCCACGCTTGTGCGCCTCGGCGATAAAGCGCTTGGCGTCGGCCATGGTCCCGTAATCGCTGTGCACGCCACGGTATTCGGCGATGTCGTAGCCGTCATCGCGACGCGGCGATGGATAGAACGGCAACAGCCATATGGTGTTGACGCCGAGTTCGGCGATGTAATCGAGTTTGGCGATCAGGCCGGGAAAGTCGCCGATACCGTCGTTGTTGGAGTCGAAAAACGATTTGACGTGAACTTGATAAATCACCGCGTCCTTGTACCAGAGCGGGTCTTTGATAAAGGTGGCAGCCTTGGGTTTCTTCGCCATGTGAAACTCCTGTTCGATTCAGGAAAACAAATTATTCCCTGTAGAAACTGGTCACTGTGGAAGCCGGCAAAGCAGCGCCCACATCTGATCTTCGCCAACCTCAGGAGGCGGTTATCCGCCAAATCCCGAACGGCTGGTACGCGGGGTCAATCCGCATGAACTGGTACTTGCCGTACCACTCCCAGCGATGCCCGCTCATCAAGTCTTCGCCATGGGTGGTCGCGTCGTCCGGCAGGCCCATCTCCCAAAGCGGCAGCTCGAAATTCGCTTCCTGCACGTTGTGCGGGTCAAGGCTGACCGCCACCAGAATGAAGTTGCGGCCGTCCGCGCTGCGTTTGCCGAAATACAGGATGTTGTCGTTCCAGGCGTTGTAGACCTTCAGGCCCAGGTGGGTGTGCAACGCCGGGTTTTGCCGGCGGATGCGGTTGAGCTGGGCGATCTCGGCAATGATGTTGCCGGGGGCGTTGAAATCGCGGACACGGATCTCGTACTTCTCCGAATCCAGATACTCCTCTTTGCCCGGTACCGGCGCCGCTTCGCACAGCTCGTACCCCGAATACATGCCCCAAAGGCCCGAGCCCATGGTCGCCAGCGCGGCGCGAATCAAGAACCCAGGCCGGCCCGAGTCATGCAGGAACGCCGGGTTGATATCCGGCGTGTTGACGAAAAAGTTCGGCCGGTAGCATTCGCGCCACGGCGACTCATTGAGTTCGGTGAAGTAAGCCGCCAGTTCTGCCTTGGAGTTGCGCCAAGTGAAATAGGTGTAGCTCTGGGTGTAACCGACCTTGCCCAACCGCGCCATCATCGCCGGCGTGGTGAACGCTTCCGCGAGGAAGATCACCTCCGGATGCAGCGCGCGCACATCAGCAATCAGCCATTGCCAGAACGGCAGCGGCTTGGTGTGCGGGTTGTCGACACGGAAGATCTTCACGCCCTCCTCGACCCAACCGACGATGATGTCACGCAGCTCAACCCAGAGGCTCGGTAGCGCGTCGGGCGCGTAAAAATCAACGTTGACGATGTCTTGATATTTTTTCGGTGGGTTTTCCGCGTATTTGATCGTGCCGTCCGGCCGCCAGTTGAACCAGCCCGGATGCTGTTTGAGCCAAGGGTGATCCTGGGAGCACTGGATGGCAAAATCGAGGGCGATCTCCAGCCCATGATCGGCGGCAGCCACCACCAGCCGACGGAAGTCTTCGCGGGTGCCCAGTTGCGAGTGAATGGCCTCGTGCCCCCCCTCTTCGCTGCCAATCGCGTAAGGGCTACCAGGATCCTGCGGCCCGGCGCTCAGGGAATTGTTGCGGCCCTTGCGATGGGCGCGACCGATCGGGTGGATCGGCGTGAAATAGAGGACGTCGAAGCCCATGTCCTGAATCATCGGCAACCGCGCATGCACGTCATTAAAGGTGCCGTGACGGTCGGGATCATCGGTGATCGAGCGCGGAAACAACTCATACCAACTGGCAAACTCGGCCAGTTCGCGCTCGACATCCATGGGAAATTCGGCGCTCACGCTCAAATAGGCGCGGTGATCGGCCTGGGCCATCAAATGCGCACTGCGTGAGTGCAGAAACAGCGCAACCTGCTCGGTTTCGAGCAGGCCGGACAGTTCATGGTGCAGCGCAGCGAGTTGTTCGCTGAGCGCACCTTCACTGCGTTCGGCAGCCTGTTGCACCATGCTGCGGCCCTCTTGCAGCTCAAGTGAGACGGGCACCGCCGCGTTGTGTTTCTTCTCCAGTTCATACTGAAAACTGGCGAAATGGTCGATCCACGCTTCGATGCAATACACATAACGGCCCTGATCTTCCGGGCGGAAGCGGCCTTGCCAGCCGTTGTTGCCCAGCTCCGACATGACCTCCCTTTGCCACGTCTCTTTGCCTTCCTCGCGCCAGCGAATGCGCACCGCCAACTTGTCGTGACCGTCGGCGAATACCTTGCTGGTGACCTCCACATCGCGCCCGACAATGGATTTGACGGCAAATTGACCGCCATCGAGAGTCGGCATGGTGTTTTCAATGACGATGCGCGGCAGCAGCAAAGCTTGCGACAGCGGCATGTGCGGGTTGTAGTTCAGTTCAGAAGGTTTTTCAGCAGTCATTGAGCATCTCTCCTTAACGCCCCAAGGACGCTCTTGTGCCGGATCAGTGTTCACAACGAGGCACCTGCCCCGATATGAACTCACTTAAGTTCCGAGCGACCGGCGCCGGGAAAAGTTCACAGGGATTTGCCTGAGCAAAAAAGCGGATCGAATCCGCTGCGAGGTGGTCAACTCACTTAAGCACTTCTCACGCCATGTGCCACACGGAGGTCATCAGATGAGTATCCCGATTCCGGCCGAAACGCCTGATCCGAACATCGATAAACCCACTTTGCCCGAGACCGAGCCGCAGCCGATTCCCGATCAGGAACCGCCGGGCACGACGCCACCGCCCAGGGAGGAACCGCCAACGACCATGCCGCCAGTGATTGTTGCGCCTGATTGATGACGGTCCGTCATCGGTGATCCCTATCAAAGGGTTTTGCGATGCGTGGCATCACGTTGAAGAGCGCCGCCATGAGCAGGCGACCATTAATCGGTTGCGCAGAACGACCAGCAAAGCCTGCGCCCTAACCTTTCAGGCAACTCTGAAAAAGGACCGTCCCATGCCCGTTCGAATCGAAAACCAGACCTGTTTTTTCACCACTGAAAACGGCGAAGAAATCCGCCTGTGCGGCGACTTGACCGTGATCACCGACAGCGAGAAAGCCATGTCGGCCGTGGAGATCGAAGGCCAGCGCCTTTACCTCACCGAAGCAGAAGCCGACGCATTGACCGTTGCAGGCGCCAAGGACGGACGCAAGCATTTGAAGGCTGACGAGAGTGATTCGGTGATTTGACTGACCTTGATCAACACAGCGCGCAAACCCTTGAGATAGGGGTTTGCGCCTGCGCCTGCGGGCTGCTTCAAGTTGTCGCAGGCAGGCCGGCAAACACCATCTGATACGCTTTTTATTGAAATAGCTGAGTCTGTTATGCAAACAGATCGGCGCTCATAGTGCATCGGCCTGATGGAGGCTGATGAGCGAACGACCATGAGCGAACAAATCCCCGTCCGAACCGTAGAAGTTGAACCACCCCACATAAAAAGTGTGCCGGGTCGCCCAATGAAGGCGAGAAACAAGTCCAGCGATAACCAGATCCACACCCGCAGCTTCACCGGCCTGTTTCGAACCCTGCGCATGAGTGGCGCGGGGTTCCTGTTTTTGCTGTTTTTCGGCACCGTGTGGCTGAACTGGGGTGGGCGTCAGGCGGTTCTCTGGGACCTTGGCGAAAGCAAGTTCCACATCTTTGGCGCGACCTTTTGGCCGCAGGATTTCATCCTGCTGTCTGCCCTGCTGATCATTGCCGCGTTCGGCCTGTTCGCCATCACAGTGTTCGCCGGCCGCGTCTGGTGCGGTTACACCTGCCCGCAGAGTTCGTGGACCTGGATCTTCATGTGGTGCGAGAAGATCACCGAAGGCGAACGTAACCAGCGGATCAAGTTGCAAGCCGCGCCGTGGGGGCTGAACAAACTCGCGCGCCGCGCCGCCAAACACACGCTATGGCTGGCGATCAGCGTGATGACCGGCCTGACATTCGTCGGCTACTTCACCCCGATCCGACCGTTGGCCGAGGAGTTGCTGACCCTGCAAATCGGTGGCGTCAGTCTGTTCTGGGTACTGTTCTTCACCGCCGCCACCTACATCAACGCCGGCTGGCTGCGCGAAGCGGTGTGCATGCACATGTGCCCTTATGCGCGGTTCCAGAGTGTGATGTTCGACAAGGACACCCTGGCCATTTCCTACGACGTGGCCCGTGGTGAGAACCGTGGCCCGCGCAAACGCGACGTGAAACCGGCCGAGGCCGGGCTGGGCGATTGCATCGATTGCCAGTTGTGCGTACAGGTCTGCCCGACCGGCATCGACATTCGCGACGGTTTACAGATGGAATGCATCGGTTGCGCGGCGTGTATCGACGCCTGTGATTCGATCATGGACAAAATGAACTACCCACGCGGATTGATCCGTTACAGTTCCGAGCGCGAATTGCAGGGTGGCAAGACCCACCTGCTGCGGCCACGGCTGATCGGCTACACCGTCGTGTTACTGCTGATGATCGGAGCGCTGGCCCTGGCGTTGGTCGAGCGGCCGATGGTGTCGCTGGACGTGACCAAGGATCGCGGCCTGTTCCGCGAAAACGGTCTGGGCCAGATCGAGAACATCTACACCCTCAAAGTCATCAACAAGACTCAACAGCGCCAGGACTACAACCTGAGTCTGGTGGACGGCGACGGCTTCCAGTTGCAAGGCAAGACCGAACTGAGCCTGGCCCCCGGCGAGATTGTCGATGTGCCGGTGTCGGTGGCCATGACCACGGAACGCCCGAGCAGCAGTTCACAGACCCTGAGTTTCAAGATTGCCGACAGCGATGAACCTGAGGTTTACAGCGTGTCGAAGAGCAGGTTTGTGGCGCCGATGAATCGCTGATCCCTTAAACTGCGGCGCGGCCATTGGCGAGCAAGCCCGCCCTCACATTTGGAATGCATTCCTCTGTGGGAGCGGGCTTGCTCGCGAATGTAAGCAACGCGGTCTTCCAGAATGAAATCAATCCGGACCCAAGATGAAACGCTACGAAAAATTCGCCGACGACATCGCTGAACTGATCCGCTCCGGCGTCCTTGGCCCCGGTCAGCGCGTGCCCTCGGTGCGCTACGCCAGCCAGACTTACGGCGTCAGCCCGTCCACTGTGTTTCAAGCCTATTACCTGCTCGAACGCCGCGGTCTGATCCGCGCCCGCCCGCGTTCCGGCTACTTCGTCAATACCCACGCGCCGAGTCCGTTCTCGGAGCCGGTGATCAGCAGTCACGTCAACGACTCCACCGAGGTCGATGTCAGCGAACTGGTGTTCTCGGTGCTGGACTCGATCAAGGATCCAAGCACCGTCCCCTTCGGCTCAGCGTTCCCCAGCCCGACGTTGTTCCCGCTGCAACGCCTGTCGCGTTCCCTGGCCAGTGCGGCGCGGGAGATGGACCCGCGCATGGTCGTCACCGACATGTCGCCGGGCAACCCGCAACTGCGCCGGCAGATTGCCCTGCGCTACATGGTCGGCGGGCTGATGCTGCCGATGGAAGAACTGCTGATCACCAACGGTGCCCTCGAAGCGCTGAACCTGTGCCTGCAAGCCGTGACCGAACCGGGTGATCTGGTGGCCATCGAAGCCCCGGCGTTCTACGCCAGCCTGCAAGTGCTGGAACGCCTGAAACTCAAAGCCGTGGAAATCCCCGTGCATCCGCGTGACGGCATCGATCTGGGTGTACTTGCGCAGACCCTCGAACGTCACCCGATCAAAGCCTGCTGGTGCATGACCAGCTTCCAGAACCCGATGGGCGCGACCATGCCCGAGGCGAAGAAACAGGAACTGGTCGAACTGCTGCGCCGCCACCAGGTGCCGCTGATCGAGGACGACGTCTACGCCGAACTCTATTACGGCCAACAAGCGCCGAAACCGGCCAAGGCCTTCGACACCGAAGGGCTGGTGATGCATTGCGGTTCGTTCGCCAAAAGCCTGGCCCCCGGCTACCGCATCGGCTGGGTCGCTGCCGGACGTTACGCGCAGAAAATCGAACGGCTGAAACTGATGACCTCGCTGTGCGCCTCGATGCCGGCGCAGGCAGCAATTGCCGACTATCTGCAACACGGCGGCTACGACCGGCACTTGCGCAAACTGCGGTATGCGCTGGAGGAACAGCAAAGTGCGATGCTCGCCGCGATTGCCCGTTATTTCCCGGCACAGACACGCGTCAGCCAGCCGGCCGGCGGCTACTTCCTGTGGCTGGAATTACCACCGCAGATGGATTCGTTGAAGTTGTTTCAGATGGCGCTGGCGCAAGGCATCAGCATCGCGCCGGGGCCGATTTTTTCACCGACCCAACGGTTCAGGAACTGCATTCGCTTGAATTACGGCAGCCCCTGGACTGAGGACTCGGAGAAAGCGATGGAGACGTTGGGGCGGATTGTCCGGTCGTTCTGAGTTTTTTATGTTGATTGAACGGGTTCCATCGCAGGCTTGCCAGCGATGGAACCCGCCCAGACGCTTGAGTCCCTGAATTCAACGCCCGCCGCCGAGATCAACAAAGGTCCCGGTGGCATAAGAAGCTTTGTCCGACAGCAACCAGACAATCGCCTCAGCCACTTCGTCCGGCCGCCCGCCTCGAGCCATCGGAATAGCCGACTCAAGCTTGCTGACCCGATCCGGATCGCCGCTCAGCGCATGGAAATCGGTGTAGATGAAGCCCGGACGCACCGCGTTGACCCGAATCCCCTCGCCCGCCACTTCCTTGGACAAACCGATGGTGAACGAATCAAGTGCGCCTTTGGACGCGGCGTAATCCACGTATTCGTTAGGCGACCCCAGGCGCGATGCGACCGACGACACGTTGACGATACTGCCGCCCTGCCCGCCGTGTTTGGGCGACATGCGCAGGATCGCGTGCTTGGCACAGAGGATCGGCGCCAGGACATTGGTTTTCATGGTTTTGAGAATGCGGAATTCGGACATTTCGTCGACCCGCGATTTATGCCCGACGGTGCCGGCATTGTTCACCAGTGCGGTGACCCGTCCCAGTTCGGTATCGACCCGATGAAACAGCGCGACCACTTCGTCTTCAATGCTGACGTCGGCGCGCACCGCGATGGCTGTTGCGCCAAGCGCTCTGACTTGCTCCAGCACGCTTTGCGCGGCCTGTTCGTCTGACTGGTAGTTGATGCAGATCCGATAGCCCTTCCCGGCAGCCAACAAAGCCGTAGCGGCGCCAATCCCGCGCCCGCCACCGGTGATCACAATGACTTTATCCATGCCGGCCTTTCCCCCAAATTCACACGTAACAGTCGGGGAGAAGAATAACCGCCATTGGCAGGTTTTGCATGAGCCGTGTCAACGGCTGGGTCTGCGACAACAGCAATGGCGAGGCTGAAGATGTTCTTGTGAGGGTTAACTCAGACGGCCGCCTGCTTCTCGCCCCGGGCAATGTCCTGCATGAATTTGTCTGCCGGCATCGGATACCCCAGCAGATAGCCCTGCAACGAATCACAGCCCAGTTTTGTCAGGAAGTCCTGCTGCACACCGGTCTCCACACCCTCAGCCACAATCCGCAGCCCCAGCGCCTGTCCCAGCGCAACAATTGCCGAGACAATAGCCGCATCGTCGCTGTCGTGCTCCAGATCCCGCACAAACCCACGGTCGATCTTCAACTCATTGGCTGGCAGACGCTTGAGGTACATCAGGCTCGAATAGCCGGTGCCGAAGTCGTCGATCGACAGGTCAACGCCCATGTCCGACAACTCCTGCAACACCGTCATGCTCGCATCGGCATCGCTCATGGCCGTGGTTTCGGTGATCTCCAGGGTCAGGCTGTTCGCCGGCAAATGGTGCGTCGCCAGCGCCTTGGCGACGCTTTGCACCAGGCCGCCATGACAGAACTGCAAGGCCGACAGGTTGACCGCGATACGCCAGTCGGTATAGCCAAGCACATACCACTCGCGCATCTGACGGCAGGCCTCGTTAAGCACCCACTCTCCGATCGGAATGATCACGCCGGTTTTCTCGGCCAGATCGATGAATTTGTCCGGCATCAGCAAACCGTGGATCGGGTGTTGCCAACGCAGCAGTGCTTCGGCACCGACCGGGCGCCCATTGGCAGCGTCGAACTTGGGCTGGTAATGCAGGGTGAACTGGCTGTGCTCCAGGGCCGCACGCAAGTCCTGCAGTAACTGCAACTGCTTGCGTGCGTTGCTGTTCATCGACGCGTCAAAGAAGCTGTAACCGTTCTTGCCGGCACCCTTGGCGTGATACATCGCCGCATCGGCGTTCATCAGCAGTTCCTGAGCGGTCCGGCCATTGCCGGGGTACAGGGCGATGCCAACACTGGCGGAAATCTGCAAGTCATGCTCGGCAACGCGAAACGACTGCGCAACCAACCCGACCTGACGTGCCGCCAGCCCCACTGCGTCGTTGGGTTCGGTCAGGCGCACCAGCAGCACAAACTCATCGCCGCCGATCCGCGCCAGCGTGTCCTGGCTGCGCAAGTCTTCCCGCAGGCGCACACCAACTTCGCGCAACAACTGATCGCCCATGTGATGGCCGAATGCATCGTTGACGGGTTTGAACCCATCCAGATCGATGAACATCAAGGCAAAACAGCCGCCCTGTTCATCGACCTTTTTCATCGCCTGATTGATCCGGTCGTCAAGCAACATGCGGTTAGGCAGACCGGTCAAGGTGTCGTGCAGCGCCAGTTGCGTGAGTTCGCGGTTGGCCACGGTCAACGAATGCGCCAGCCCGGCGGTGCGCGTTTCAAGCCGAGCGTCGAGAATCGAGGTCAGCAAGGCAATCGACAGCACCGCCAACGTGGTGATCAGCACCAGACTGTCGAGCCCGTTGCCCTTCAGGCCATTGAGCGTCGCGCCGCAAAAACTGCCGTCAGGGAATTGCGCGGCGGCCATGCCGGTGTAATGCATGCCGACGATGGCGATGCCCATGATCACCGCGGCACCACCGCGAATCAGACGAACATGGGGCGAATGCTGGCGCAGGCGGAAAGCGATCCACAACGCCGCCGCTGAGGCACCGACAGCGATCAACAGGGACGCACCGAACAACGCAGGATCGTAATCGATCCCCGGCGTCATTCGCATCGCCGCCATGCCGGTGTAATGCATGGCGCTGATGCCGGCGCCCATGATCAGCGCACCGAACGCTAATTGAGCAATCGGTAGTTTCGGCTGGCTGACCAGCCACAAGGCGAAACCGCAGGACAGCACAGCGATCAGCAGCGACAGCGCCGTGATGTTGATGTCGTAGCCCAGATCGATCGGTAGCCTGAAGGCGAGCATGCCGATGAAGTGCATCGACCACACGCCAACGCCCATGGCCAATGCACCACCGGCGGTCCAGAAATGCACGGAACGGCCTTTGGCAGTGGCGATGCGTCCGGTGAGATCGAGCGCGGTGTACGACGCGAGGATCGCCACACACAACGAAATGAAAACCAAAGTGGAGGAATAGCTACCAATGAGCATAGGGTTTCTCGTCGTCTCCCTAACCGGACTGCATCGATTCTCGGTCGGGCAAAATCAGCGATTGTACTGATTGCGCAGAAGAACGCACTGACAAAGTAACCAAATTGCCATCAAGTCGATGAAACGCTTGTTCGATCGTTCTGAAAGGCTCTGGGTCGACGCTCATTTGCTGCGGGCTTGCTCGCGAAAACAGTGTTTCAGGCAGTGAAATGCCAAAAGTTGCGACGCTTTCGCGAGCAAACCTACCGGTCTAACGGCTGTCGCTGACATCGAGTTGCCCATCCCAACCACCGCCCAGCGCGGCAATCAACTGCACACTGGCGATCAATCGACTCTGCAATAGGCTCAGCACGCTGCGCTCGTTGCTCAGTGCAGTGGCTTGCACCACGACCACGTCGATGTAGGCAATCAACCCGGCCTTGTACTGGTTTTCCGTCAGGCGTAGCGAATCGCGCGCCGCATCGAGTGCTTCCTGACGCACAGCCGCTTCGTCCTCATACACTTTTAGCTGCACCAGATAGTTTTCCACTTCACGCAAGCCATCGAGTACGGTCTGCCGGTACTTGGCAACGGTCTGGTCGTAGACCGCCTCGGTGCGGTCGACTTCAGCCGAGCGTATGCCGCCGTCAAACAGCGGCAAGTCCAGTTTCGGCCCTACCGACCAAAAGCGGTTCGGCAAGCTGATCAGGTCTTGGGACTTACTGCTGCTGTAGCCGCCACTCAGGCTCAGGGACAGATCCGGGTAGTACGCCGCTTTCGCCACACCTATTTTGGCGTTGGCGGCAATCACCGAGCGTTCGGCCGAGGCGATGTCCGGACGGCGCTCCAGCAACTGCGATGGCAGGCTCAAAGGCACTTGCGGCAGATCGGGAATGGTTTGGGTTTGCGCGATGCTGAAATCCGCTGGCGCTTGCCCGGTCAGTACGGCGATGGCGTTTTCGAACTGCGCGCGCTGCCAGGTCAGGTCGACCAGATCGGCCTGGGTACTTTTGAGCTGTGTCTGTGCCTGAGCCACCGCATCACGCCCGGAAACACCGGCGCGGTATTGGTTCTGGGTCATTTTCAGCGAACGTTCATACGCCGCAACGGTGGCTTCGAGCAAACGTTTCTGTTGATCGATGACCCGCAATTGCAGGTAGTTCTGCACCAATTCCGATTGCTGGCTCAGGCGCATTGCCGCCAGATCGGCGAAGCTCGCCTGGGCACTGGCCTTGTCAGATTCTAGCCCTCGGCGCAATTTGCCCCAGATATCCGCCTCCCAACTGACGCCCAGTTGCGCGTTGTAGGTGTCGCGAATACCGCTGGCGGAACTGCTCAGACTCGAACTGCTACTGCCGGTGCCCTGACTCGAGCGGGTCTTGCCCAGACTCAAGTCGACACTTGGATAAAAAGCGCCACGCGCACTGCGCACCAAGGCTTGGGCCTGTCGGTACTGGGCTTGCGATTGCGCAACCGTCTGGTTGGAACTGTTGAGCTTCTCGATCAGCCCGTTGAGTTGCTGATCGCCATACAGCTCCCACCAAGCGCCACGGGCCAGCGAATCGCTCGGGTTGGCCTGACGCCAGCCTTCGGCTTCCTTGTATTGCGCGATTTCAGCCGTCTGCGGGCGCTGATAGTCCGGGCCGACAGCGCAAGCACTGAGCATCGCCACGCACAGCGAAAGGCTCAACAGACGCGAGCCGCGAACAGTGGCCAGATTGATAAGCGAACGGTCAGTCATAGCGGAGTTTCCAGAGCGGCGTCAGTACGCACGCCACGCCATTTATTGAAGCGATGGCGCAGCTTGTCGAGATAGAGGTAAACCACAGGCGTGGTGTAAAGCGTCAGCACTTGGCTGAAAATCAGCCCGCCGATGATGGTCAGGCCCAACGGCTGGCGCATTTCCGCGCCTTCGGCCCGGCTGAGCAGCAACGGCAAGGCACCGAGGATCGCTGCCAGTGTGGTCATCAGAATAGGTCGCAGACGTTGCAAGCAGGCACTGCGGATCGATTCCTGCGGCGTCATGCCTTGATGCCGTTCCAGTTGCAGCGCCAGGTCGATCATCAGGATGGCGTTTTTCTTCACCACACCGATCAACAGAAACAGCCCGAGCAGTGAAATCAGGCTGAACTCGCCGCCCAGCGCATAGATCGACAACAGCGCGCCGACTCCGGCAGACGGCAGCGTCGACAGAATCGTCAGCGGGTGGATGTAACTTTCGTACAGCACACCCAACACCAGATACACCGCCAGCAACGCACCGAGAATCATGAACGGCTGGCTCTTCTGGGTCGCGGCGAACGCGTCGGCGGTACCGGCCATTTTCGCAATCACGTCTTCCGGCAAACCGAGTTTGGCAATCGCTCGTTCGATGGCGGCACTGCCCTGCTCTACCGTCACGCCTTCGGCCATGTCGAAGGAAATGTCTTCCGAAGCAAACTGCCCTTCATGGCTGACCCGGTCGTCTTCCAGGCTGCTCTCGTAGTGAGCGATGGTCGATAGCGGAATCCGCGCACCGTCAGCCGTGATCACTTGCACCTGCTTGAGCGTCACCGGGTCCTGGGCGTACTTCGGATTGACCTCCATCACCACCTGGTACTGGTTGAGGCTGTCGTAGATCGTCGAGATCTGCCGCTGGCTGTACGCGTTATTGAGCACCGAGGTGACCATGTCCATGTCCACACCCAAGCGTTTAGCCTGATCACGGTCGACGATCAATGTTATTTGCTGCGCGCCCTTGCCTTCACGGGCATCAATTGCGGTCAGCTCCGGCAGTGCGCGCAAAGCAGCCACCACTTTCGGATACCACTGGCGCAGCTCGCCCAGATCACCGCTTTGCAAGATGTAGCTGTACTGCGAAGTGGTCTGTTCGCGGCCACCGCCAAATTGCAGGTCCTGATCGGCCATCAGCATCAATCGCGCGCCAGGCACTTGCGGCATTTCCTTGCGCAGGCGCTCGATGACTTTCTGTGCCGACAGGTTGCGCTCCTTGATCGGTTTCAGGCGCACCAGCATGAAGGCGTTGTTGGTGCCGTTGTTGCCGCCAATGAAACCGGCGACGCTTTCAACCGCTTCGTCCTTGAGCACAGCGCGACGGAAGATTTCCATTTTCGGCTGCATCACGTTGAACGACAGACCGTCGTCACCGCGAACGAAACCGATCAACTGACCGGTGTCCTGCTGCGGCATGAAGGTTTTCGGCACCACCACATACAGGGCGACGTTGACGCCAACGGTCACCAGCAAACTGAGCAAGGTCAGACGACGATGGCGCAACACCCAGTCGAGGCTGGTGGCGTACCTGGCGACCATCCAGTCGTTGGTCTTGCGGCTCCAGCGTTGCAGGCGGTTTTCCTGCCCGGGCGTGTGCGGCTTGAGCCAGCGGGCGCAGAGCATCGGGGTCAGCGTCAGCGAGACCACCAGCGAGACGACAATGGCCGCTGCCAACGTGATGGAGAATTCGCGGAACAGACTCTCGATGATCCCGCCCATGAACAGAATCGACAAGAACACCGCCACCAGCGACACGTTCATCGACAGCAAGGTAAAACCGACTTCCTTGGCCCCGAGATACGCGGCCTGCATCGGTTTGACGCCGTCGTCGATGTGCCGGGAAATGTTCTCCAGCACCACGATGGCGTCGTCCACCACCAGCCCGGTGGCCAGAATCAACGCCATCAGCGACAGGTTGTTCAGCGAGAAACCATAGAGGTACATCACCGCGAAGGTGCCGACCAGCGACACCGGCACTGCCAGCGTCGGAATCAGGGATGCACGGAAATTACCGAGAAACAGGAACACCACCAGAATCACCAGTGCCACAGCGATCAGCAGGGTCATTTCCGCTTCGTGCAGTGTCGCCTTGATCACGGGGGAGCGATCCATGGCCAGGTTCAGCTTCACGCTGGCCGGCAGCACCGCTTGCAGCGCGGGCAATTGCGCTTTGATCTCCTTGACCGTCTCGATGATGTTGGCACCGGCCTGCCGGTTGATCACCAGCAACACCGCCGCGTCATCGTTGAAGAAACCGCTGTTGTAGCGATCTTCGACGCCATCGCTGACCTTGGCCACGTCCTTGAGACGCAACGCCGCACCGTCAGCGTAGTGGATGATCAGCGATTCGTAATCCTTGGCTTTCTCCAACTGGTCGTTGGCCTGGATCTGCCATGACCGCTGCCCGTCCTCGACCGAACCTTTGGGTCGGCGCACGTTGGCGTCGGCAATGGTCTTGCGCACATCGTCGAGTGCCACGCCGTACTGGTTCAGTGCCTGCGGTTCGAGTTCGATGCGTACTGCCGGCAGGGAGCTGCCGCCGATCTGCACCTCACCCACGCCCTGCACCTGCGACAGACTCTGGGACAGAATGGTCGAGGCCAAATCGTAAAGCTGCCCCTTTTCCAGCACATCCGAGGTCAGCGACAGCACCATGATCGGCGCCTGCGACGGGTTGACCTTCTTGTAGGTCGGCATGCTGCGCATCCCGCTCGGCAACAAGTTGCGCGAAGCGTTGATCGCGGCCTGTACCTCCCGCGCGGCACCATTGATGTCGCGGTCGAGGTCAAATTGCAGAATGACCCGGGTCGAACCCTGGCTGGAACGGCTGCTCATGGTGTTGACGCCGGCAATCGCGCCGAACGAGCGCTCCAGTGGCGTCGCCACCGTAGACGCCATGACTTCCGGGCTGGCGCCGGGCAGGCTCGCCTGCACAACGATTACCGGGAAGTCCATTTGCGGCAGCGGCGATACCGGCAGCAGACCGAAGCTGACACCACCCAACAGCATGATCGCCAGGCTCAGCAGCATGGTCGCGACCGGGCGTTTGATGAAAGGGCCGGAGAGGTTCATGGCTGCTCTACCGGCTCCACGGCCGAAGGCGCCCGCCCCCAGCGACGACCGAGACGGTCGAAATACAGGTAGATCACCGGCGTGGTGAACAACGTCAGCACCTGGCTCACCAGCAAGCCGCCAACCATCACCAGACCCAGCGGTTGGCGCAGCTCAGCACCGGAACCGGTGGCGAGCATCAACGGTACCGCGCCGAACAATGCGGCCAGCGTGGTCATCAGGATCGGCCGGAAACGCAACAGCGCCGCCTGATAGATCGCCTCCTGCGGCGCCATGCCCTGATTGCGCTCGGCGTCGAGGGCGAAGTCGATCATCATGATCGCGTTTTTCTTGACGATACCGATCAGCAAGATGATGCCGATGATCGCGATCATGCCCAGGTCATTGCCGCTCAGCAGCAACGCCAGCAAGGCGCCAACCGCCGCTGACGGCAGAGTCGAGAGAATGGTGATCGGGTGAATGTAGCTCTCGTAAAGCACGCCCAGCACGATGTACATGGTCACAACCGCCGCCAGAATCAGCAGCAAGGTGCTCGACAGCGAGGCCTGGAACGCTTCGGCTGCGCCCTGGAATTGTGTCTGCACGCCAACCGGCATGCCGATGTCTTTCTGCACCTGTTCGATGACATCAACCGCATGCCCCAGCGCCACACCCGGCGCGAGGTTGAACGACATCATCACCGCCGGGAACTGGCCGATGTGAGTGATCGCCAGTTGTGCCTGACGCTGTTCGACATGGGCCAGACTCGACAACCGCACCTGCACGCCATCGGTGGTTTTAACGTGAATCTGATCCAGCGCCTGCGGGCCGATCTTCTCTCCGGCCTGGACTTGCAGCACCACACGGTACTGGCTGGCCTGGGTGTAAATGGTTGAAATCTGCCGCTGGCCGAAGGCGTCGTACAGCGCATCGGTGATGTTCGCCACCGAAACGCCGAGGCGCGAAGCCGCATCACGGTCGATCACCAGGTAGACCTGCAAACCTTTGTCCTGCAAATCGCTGGCAACATCGGTCAGTTCCGGACGCTGCGCCAGTGCCTCGACCAGACGCCCGCTCCACAGGCTCAGCAGTTCGGAGTCCGGCGACGACATGCTGAACTGGTACTGGGTGCGGCTGACCCGGTCCTCGATGGTCAGGTCTTGCACCGGCTGCATATACAGGCGGATACCGACCAGTTTGGCGAGTGGCGGTTGCAGCCGTGCGATCACTTCGGTAGCCGACAGATCGCGCTCGCCGTGAGGCTTGAGATTGATCAGCAAGCGACCGCTGTTCAGCGTGGCGTTATCGCCGTCGACACCTATGTAGGACGACAGGCTTTGTACCGCCGGATCTTCAAGAATCACCCTCGCCAGTTCCTGCTGACGCTCACTCATGGCGGCGAAGGAAATCGATTGCGGCGCCTCGGAAATACCCTGAATCACCCCGGTGTCCTGCACCGGAAAGAAACCCTTGGGCACGACCAAATAAAGGAACACAGTGAGCGCCAACGTGCCGATGGCTACCATCAGCGTCAGCGACTGATGCTTGAGCACCCACTGCAATTTGCGCCCGTAGGCCGCAATCATCCAGTCGATGCACGCGCCGCTGGCTCGATAAAAACGCCCCTGTTCATGGGGCTCGGGTTCACGTTTGAGCAAGCGTGCGCACATCATCGGCGTCAGCGTGAGCGAGACAACAAGCGAAATCAGGATCGCCACCGCGAGGGTGATAGCGAATTCGCGGAACAGTCGCCCAACCACGTCCGCCATGAACAACAGCGGAATCAGCACCGCGATCAGCGACAACGTCAGAGAGATCAGGGTGAACCCGATCTGCTTGGCGCCCTTGAGCGCAGCTTGCAGGGGGCTATCGCCCTCCTCGATGAAACGCGCGATGTTTTCCAGCATCACGATCGCATCGTCGACCACAAAACCGGTGGCGATGGTCAGGGCCATCAAGGTCAGGTTGTTGACCGAGAACCCGGCGAGGTACATCACGCCGAACGTACCGATCAGCGACAGCGGCACGGCCACCGATGGAATGATCGTCGCACTGGCACGGCGCAGGAACAGAAACGTCACCATCACCACCAGCGCGATGGCGATCAGCAGTTCGTGCTGCACGTCGGTAACCGAGGCACGAATGGTTTGGGTGCGGTCAGTCAGTACCGTTACATCGAGCCCGGCCGGCAGGTTGTCGGTGATGCTCGGCAGCAGCGTCTTGATCCGGTCGACCACCTCGATCACGTTGGCGCCCGGTTGACGCTGGATGTTCAGCAAAACCGCCTGATTAAGGTTGGCCCACGCCGCCAGACGTTCGTTTTCTGCGCCGTCGACGATTTGCGCGACATCCTTGAGCCGTAACGGCGCGCCGTTCTTGTAGGCGAGGATCAGGTTGGCGTAGTCCTTCGGCGAGGTCAGTTGATCGTTGGCGTCGAGCATCGACACCCGCGTCGGGCCGTCGAAGTTGCCTTTGGGCTGGTTGACGTTGGAGGCGGCGATCAGGGTGCGCACGTCCGACAGGTTCAAGCTGTTGGCAGCCAGAGCCTGCGGGTTGACCTTGATCCGCACGGCCTGACGTTGACCACCGGCAATACTGACCATACCGACCCCGCTGATCTGGGCGATTTTCTGCGCCATGCGCGTATCGACCAGATCATTGAGTTTGGGCAGGAGCATGGTTTTCGAGGTAATCGCCAGGGTCAGCACCGGGGTGTCCGCCGGGTTGACCTTGTTGTAAACCGGTGGCGCCGGCAAGTCGCTTGGCAACAGATTGGTCGCGGCGTTGATCGCGGCTTGCACCTGCTGTTCGGCGACGTCCATGTTGATGTCGAGGCTGAAGCGCAGGGTCAGCACCGAGGCGCCGCCGGAACTGGTTGAAGCCATTTGAGTGAGGCCCGGCATTTGCCCGAACTGACGTTCAAGCGGCGCAGTGACGGCACTGGTCATCACGTCCGGGCTGGCACCGGGATAGAGGGTCATGACGCGGATGGTCGGGTAGTCGACCTGGGGCAGCGCCGACACGGGCAGCAAGCGGTAAGCGATCAGGCCGGCCAAAACAATGGCCAGCATGCTCAGGGTGGTGGCTACCGGACGGAGGATGAACAGCCGCGAAATGTTCATGCGCCCTTCTTGGCCTTGTCGGTGACAGCGGCGTCAGCAGGCGTGGCAGCGGATTGGCCTTGCAAGTGCTCGGTCGGGGTGGTGGGCACCTGATTGCTGTCGTTGACCACCTCGACCTCACTGCCCTCTTTCAGACGGTCGGTGCCTTCGAGCACCACACGATCACCAGCGGCGAGGCCTTCGTTGATAACCGTGTTTTCGCCGTCACTGGCGCCGACCTTCAATTGGCGAATAGTGACGTTCTTGTCGCCATCAAGCGCGTAAGCGAAGGTGCCGTTAGTGCCGAATTGAACGGCGGCGGACGGTACCAGCACCACACCTTTAAGGGTGTCGGCCAGCAAGTGAACGTTGACGAACTGGTTGGGAAACAGCGCCTGATCACGGTTATCGTAGCGGGCCTTGAATTTCAGAGTGCCGGTGGCCACGTCGATCTGGTTGTCGAGGCTTTGCAGTACGCCGCTGGCTTGCAGTTTGGTATCGCCGCGATCCCAGGCCTCGGCTGGTAGTTTGGCGCCGCTTCGGTAGCGGGCAAGCACGGTTTCGAGGCTGTTTTCCGGCAGCGTGAAGGCGACGCTGATCGGTTGCGTCTGGGTGATTACCGCGAGGGACGTGGTGTCGTTGGCGGTCACCAGATTACCGACGTCTACCTGACGCAAGCCGACACGACCGGTAATTGGCGCACGGATCTTGGTGAATTCGAGATTGAGTCTGGCGTCGTTGACTGCCGCCTGATTGGTCTTGACCGTGCCCAGATACTGGCCGACCAGCGCCTCGGCGGTGTCCAGGGTCTGCTTGGCGATGCTGTCTTCTTTGTACAACCCACGATAACGCTCGACATCGACCTTCGCGTTTTTCAGTTGCGCCTGATTTTGCAGCAAGGTGCCCTCGGCCTGGAGCAAGGCGTTCTGGTACGGACGCGGATCGATCTCTGCCAGCAAGTCGCCAGCCTTGACCATCTGGCCTTCTTCAAAATTGATCTTGACCAGTTCGCCACCCACCCGGCTGCGCACGTTGATGGTGTTGAGCGCGGTCACCGTGCCCAAAGCCTTGTAATACAGCGGGAAGTCGCCCGTGACGGCCGGCGCCACCCGCACCGGAACAGGCCCCGTGCCACCGCCGAAGCCCGGTCGCATCATCCCGGAACGCCCGGTATGACCGGCCGCCGCTTTCTCGTCACCCTCCTTGTGGGCTGAACCGGCAGGCCAGAATTTCCAGCACAGGACGGCAATAACCAACAAGACAAGCAGGCTGATCAGCCAGCGACGGGCGTTGCGTGGGGACGATTGCATGGAGTGATTAACCATTGGGCGCGTGGGCTTCTTTTACGGGAGGCTGAACGATAAGCACTGGTGGGGATTTAGCAAAGCAGCTTTACCGGCAATTTACCTTCAACTTACGTTTCAAGGTGTGAGGCAAAACACTGATACACAAATGAAAACGGCCTGGACAGTGCCAGGCCGTTAACAATTGTAAAGCGCTTGTTTCAGAACATTTATTTCAAGACGGCCAGGGCCGCTTCGTAATTAGGCTCTTCAGCGATTTCCTTGACCAGTTCGCTGTGCAGAACGTTGTCGTTTTCGTCCAGAACCACCACGGCACGAGCGGTCAGGCCTTTGAGTGGGCCGTCAGCGATGGCCACACCGTAGTTCTCGATGAACTCGACACCGCGCAAGGTCGACAGGTTCTGGACATTTTCCAGACCTTCAGCGCCGCAGAAGCGAGCCTGAGCGAACGGCAGGTCAGCCGAGATGCACAGCACCACGGTGTTGCTGATGTCGTTGGCCTGAGCGTTGAACTTGCGCACGGAGGTGGCGCAGGTCGGTGTGTCGACGCTTGGGAAGATGTTCAGCACTTTGCGCTTGCCGGCGAAGTCTTTCAGGGAGACATCCGACAGATTGCCGGCAACCAGGGAAAAGGCTGGCGCCTTGGAACCGGCTTGTGGCAACTGGCCGTTGACTTGAACCGGATTGCCTTTAAGGGTGACTTGAGCCATGACTTGAGTCCTTCTGAACGTTGTTGTTGAGCATGCAAGAGGCCGAAGTTAAGCACGAAATTGTCCGACGACCTATGCCTTGACTGAAATTGTCATGTGCCGAAACGCAAAACTGCATACAACCCAAGTACTCAGTAGGCAGCTACACCGTTCCTGTTGAAACTGAAATCGTATTGAGGAATGTTCCCGCATTCTTCAGCGAGTCTTCCTACATAGATTTTTTTCTGCCCTTGTTACCGTGCCCGCCAGTTCTCGCGAGCACAAACCAGGGACGGTTTCGACATCGCGCTCTTTTCCTCTTTGCTTAAGGATAAGCGTATGTTCCGGCCGGCCAATGCGGCGCATTTCTCGTTGCAGAT